>JAJYZL010000082.1 GCA_021799965.1 bacterium
GAGGTGCAAGAATGTATTCTTGCCGGAACTTTTATTGTGTTTTGCACTAAAACCGTAATTGATGAAGTAAATGAGAAATTAGCAGTTGTTGCTAATAAACATGGTATATCCATTAATCTTATAAGAAACGAATGGGAATTATATCAATCTATGCTGAGAGTAAAACAGCCCGATAACGAAATAACTGACAAATATAATAACGGCGTGGATCCCGATGATGCACCGACTTTAGCTTTAGCTGAGCAATTGTCGGCCGAAGGTATTTTAAGCAAAGATCGTCATATTAATATGATGGGAGGCAAGACGATATCTTTTGATTTTTGCGCCTCTGCCCGCGATTATTCCAGAAAAGCTACAATAAGCGTAACTTTGCGGATAGGCGGAATGTATTCGGTTGTTATAGGGGTAAAATTATTTAAGGGGCTTTATAGCTTTATAAAATCTATTGCCGCTTGGATTGAAGGCCTTCCTAATTGGGCCAAAATATTATTAATTGCAGGGATATTAATAGCATTCTTTTTGGCTAAGTTTAGAGAATATATTTTTAATATTATAAATAAGCTGATTTCTATCATAAAAGAATCCTTCCCTTCGATTTTTGAAGTTTTAAACCAGATAATAATTATTTTAAAAGAAAATGAACCCGTAGCCCCAATTATAAATTAATTTTTATCAATAAATATCTATAACTTTCATATATTTTATGGCGATAAAAAAATCTCAACTATATAGCTCAATTTGGCAGGCTTGCGACGAACTCAGGGGGGGGATGGATGCCTCGCAATATAAGGACTATGTTCTCGTACTTTTATTTGTTAGATATGTCTCGGATAAATATTCTGTCAAGCCTGATGGGGTAGTGCGAATTCCTGAGGGAGGAAGTTTTGCAGACCTTGTTAAACTTAAAGGTAAAACCGATATAGGAGACGGAATCAATAAGGTTTTAAGCAAGCTTGCCAAGGCTAATTATTTGGAAGGGGTAATTGATGCCGTTGATTTTAACGACGAAGACAAACTTGGTAAGGGAAAAGATATGCAGGACCGTCTTTCTAATCTTATAGCTATTTTTGAAAACCCCGATCTGGATTTTAGTAAAAACAAAGCCGAAGGCGACGATCTTTTAGGCGATGCTTATGAATACCTGATGAAACACTTTGCCGTGGAATCCGGCAAAGCCAAGGGGCAATTTTATACCCCCGCAGAGGTTTCCCGTGTCATTGCCAAAGTCATTGATGCGAGCAAGGCCGATAAAAATAATACCGTCTATGACCCTACCTGCGGAAGCGGTTCATTGTTGCTGAAGGTTGCGGATGAAACCCATAACGGTATTACCATATATGGTCAGGAGCTTGATAATTCTACGGGCGCATTGGCCAAAATAAATATGTGGCTTCATAACCAACTTTTTGCGGACATTAAAAGAGGGCAAAGCACTTTATCTACTCCTCTTTTTATTGAAAAAGGCACTCTTAAAACCTTTGACTATGTTGTTGCTAATCCCCCTTTTTCATACAAGGCGTGGCGTAATGGGTTTAATCCAGAACATGATATATATGGAAGGTTTGACGGCTTTGGAATTCCTCCTAGGAAAAATGGAGACTATGCATTTCTCCTGCACATTTTAAAATCGCTTAAATCAACCGGAACAGGGGCTGTAGTTCTTCCTCACGGAGTTTTATTCCGAGGGAACGCTGAAGCGGAAATCCGAAAAAATATTATCGGGCGTGGTTATATTAAAGGCATTATCGGTCTTCCTGCCAATCTTTTTTACGGTACGGGCATTCCAGCCTGCATCATCATTCTTGACAAATCCCAATCCGCAAAACGCAAAGGCATATTTATGATAGAGGCATCGAAAGGATTTGTAAAGGACGGAAACAAAAACCGGTTGCGCGAACAGGATATAAGGAAGATAGTCGATGCCTTCAGGGGTAATATGGAAATACCTAAATACTCCCGCTTTGTCGAGAATGATGAAATAATAAAAAATGAATATAACCTTAATTTACCCCGTTATGTCGATACCACAGAGGAAGAAGATATCCAGGATATAGAGGCCCATCTTTTAGGCGGAATTCCAGATGCGGATATAGACGCATTAAAAGAATACTGGAATATATGTCCAACTCTTAAGAGTATGCTTTTTAAGGCCAATGGTCGAAAGGGATACAGCGATTTATCGGTTTCAAATGAGGACATAAAAACCACAATACTTAATAATGACGAGTTTAAAGCATTTCGGGATAAAGTAATCAGCGCCTTTTCAAAATGGGTTAATGATTCCATAATCTTTTTAAGACAGATTTCAACATCCGACCATCCCAGGGCCGTTATTCAAAAATTATCGGACGATATATTCAATGCTTGTTCTGATCTTGGCCTAATCGACAAATACGACATATATCAACATCTAATGAATTACTGGGATGAATTCATGCAGGACGATGTGCATATTATTACTGCTGATGGTTGGACCTCAGGGAATGAGGTTATTCGTTTGCAGAAAACCGTTAAGAGTGGCAAGAAAGATATCGAAGGACTACAGGGACTCGAAGGCCGTTTAATTCCTGTATCTCTTGTTGTTAAAACTTATTTTTCAGATGAAAGCTCCAATGTTGAAAAATTAAATAATGAACTTGAACAAGCAAGGGCAGATATGGAATTGCTTAAGGAAGAAAACGGCGGGGAAGACGGGTTACTATCCGAGGTTATCGAGAACGATAAAATTACAAAAGACAATTTACAAAAAAGAATTAAAGAGATTAAGAGCAGTCCAGAAGATGTCGATGAATTAGCTATTCTTGATCAATACCTTGCTTTGCTTGAAAGTGAAACCAAGATTAAAAAACAGATAAAAGATGCCGAAAAAGACCTTGAGCGGAAAACATTGGCTAAATATCCGGTGATTACTAAGGAAGAAATTAAAGTTCTGGTCATTGAGCGTAAATGGATGAATGAGTTGTTATTGCACGTAACGAACGAAATCGATAGCTTATCTCAAAAATTAACTGGTCGAATAAAAGAACTTTCCGAACGTTATAATGAACCATTACCGGAGATTTTAAATGAAGTTGAAGAATTGACAAGAAAAGTCGAAGGGCATTTAATTAAAATGGGTTTTAATTGGGAATAATTATCGTGAAGGAAAGCCAAAAAATTCCTAAAGGGTATAAGAAGACAGAACTAGGTGTAATTCCTGAGGATTGGAATTTAAAAACTGTTGCTGACTTTGGAAACATAATTACTGGCAGTACTCCTTCAACAAAAATTAAAGAATATTGGAATGGAGATATTCCCTGGGTTACTCCAACTGATATTACTGTTAAAAAAGATATTTATTGCACTGAAAGGGAGATTACAAAAGATGGTTTAAATAAAATTAGGAGATTACCATTAGATTCCTTACTTATAACTTGTATTGCGAGTATTGGCAAAAACACGATTTTAAAAAAGGAAGGTGCTTGTAACCAGCAAATAAATGCAATTATCCCTGATAAAAAATTTAATATTGATTTTCTTTATTATGTTTTTGAAAAAGCTATAAAATATTTAATTGGACATGCAGGTATTACTGCTACAAATATAATATCTAAGCAAAATTTTTCCAATATTAGATTTGCGGTTCCAGAATTAAAAGAGCAAACCAAAATCGGCAGTG
>JAJYZL010000083.1 GCA_021799965.1 bacterium
TCAAACCGCAAGATACGGTGGTATTTTCTTCTTCGATAGTTCCCGGTAATGAAAGGAGCGTGCAAACTCTTCAAGATAATATCTCCAGACAAGTTGATGAGATCTATAATTATAAATTTTTAGATATTCACGCAGGAGGACATTCCCATAAAGAAGATATCGCTTTAGTGGTAAAAATGCTGGCAAAAACCAAATTTATTGTTCCGGCTAATGCCTATTTCTTTAAAAGAAAATCTTGCGCAAAAACTGCTGTCAGTGTTGGTGTGCCAAAAAATAACGCAATTTTAGTTGATGACGGACAAGTTTGTGAATTAACAAAAGACACTTTTAAAGTTACAAATGAAAAAGTTCCTGTTAATTACGTTATGGTTGACGGACTCGGCATTGGAGACGTAGAGGAGGTAGTTTTAAGAGACCGCATAATGCTTTCAGAAGAAGGTATGGTCGTAGTTATCACAACTATAGACCGTCAAAGCGGAAGGCTATTGAAAAATCCCGATATCATTTCCAGAGGATTTATTTATCTTAAAGATAGCAAGGTTCTTTTGGACGAAATAAGAACAAAAATGAAGAATATCCTCTCTCGTATTCCATTTAAACAAAAACCGGATCCTGATTATATCAAAGGCTTAATCAGAGATCAGATCGGACAATTGCTATATAACAGAACCAAACGCAGACCAATGATTCTGCCTGTATTGATCGAAATATAGTTTGGCGCAAAAAAGAAAAACCCGGCTACCTGCCGGGTTTTTTAAGTTCAAAGGCATTCCTGATTCTTTCCATGGTCTTGATTATGGCGCCTTGCATGCTCTGTTGGCCAATTCCTTCGGCCAGCAAACCATCGCAGATCGGTTCGTGAACGAAAATCCTTACGATGTTACCATTTTTAAGTTTCCTTAAAATGGCATATTCTATCTTACCGTCACCCGAATAAACCGTGATGCCGCCACATTCTTTCTTTATCATCATTTTCATTTCTTTCATTTTTGCCACCTCTTTTCTTAAAATAAAAAACGAACTACCTAGAAGATACACCAGATAGCCCGTCTTAGTCAATATTTTTTATTTTTCTAATTCTCCTTCAGTGCCTTTTTTAATTCTTCAAGCTTATTATCTATCAATATAGCCCTCTTTTCTTTGGATAAAGTTTCTTTCAGTTTTTCTGGAATTTCTATTTTTTTGCCGATAATCGGCTCGATAGCATCTTTGAATTTTACGGGATGAGCGGTACTTAAAGAAATTATCGCTTCACTAATTTTGCTTTCTTGAGCGGCCTTAATCGCTACAGCGCTATGCGTATCCAACAAATACCCGTTTTCCTCATAAACAGACTTAATTATACTGGCCGTCTCTTCCTCAGTTACGCTAATGCCCACTACGTCTTTTGCCATTAATTTGGCGTTATTTTCGTATAAATCTATCATCCTGGCAAAGTTAGATGGGTTACCAACATCCATTGAATTAGACATGGTTTTTTGCGAAGGGCGAGGCCTATAAATGCCGGTATGGAGGTATTCCGGCACTACATCATTTATATTGGTAGCCGCAATAAATTTTTTTATTGGCAAACCAATTTTCTTAGCCATAAGTCCCGCGGTTAAATTGCCGAAATTGCCGCTCGGCACACAAAAAACGATATTTTTTAGCCCATTTTTAGCTAAGCTAGCGTAGCCAAAGAAATAATAGAACATCTGCGGAAGCAACCTTCCAAAATTAATAGAATTAGCGGAAGAAAACTCTCCCTTACCATTAAGCTCTTTATCACCCAAGATCTGCTTGGCAAGTTTCTGACAATCGTCAAAAACTCCATTCACCTCTATAGCTGTAATATTTCCGCCAAAAGTTGTAAGTTGTTTTTCTTGAAGATCGCTTACTTTACCAGACGGATAAAGGATATAGACTTTAATGTTGGGTACATTGTAGAATCCGGCAGCCACGGCACTGCCGGTATCGCCGGAAGTGGCAACGATAATTTTAAGTTCTTGCCCGCTTTGTTTTAAAAAATAGCCCATAGCTCTGGACATAAATCTCGCACCGAAATCTTTAAAGGCAAGAGTCGGGCCATGCCAAAGCTCTTCCACATAAAGTTTGTCATTAAGTTTTACAAGCGGAGTTGGAAATCCCCCGGCAAAACCAAGATCAGATCCCCCGTTCTCCGCCAGAAACGCATCCTTACTAAAAGCATTTTCCACTATTTTTTTTAATTCTGATTCAGGAATCTCGTTGATAAATAATTTGCTAATTTCCAAAGCGATCTCTGTAAAACTTTTATTCGGAAGCTCTTTCAAAAATTCCTCGCTAATAACCGGAAAAGATTCCGGCATATATAATCCGCCATCAGAAGCTAAGCCCTCAAAAAGAACCTCCTTAAAGCTCTTATCTTTCACTTGTTTATTTGTGCTGTAATATTTCATATTTTTACTTTGTCCGCCGTAGCTTTCTTTGTCCGCCATAGTTTTAACGGCGGCGGAAGCGAAAGCGGATTTATTTTAAACCTACAATTAAGTATTACATTTCTATAGTAAAAAAAAAGCCCTATGTTTATACACTGTTATCTATTTATGTTAATTAAAATCACCCTCGCCCAAAAAAACTGTTTTTTAGAAAATAAAAGGGGCGTCCGTAAAAACGAACACCCCTAAGGCCATAAAATTCTCCTCCAAGAATTCGTGGGCCTAATGATTTGTTGCGCTGAGCAGTTTTTTGACTTCGCGCACCTTTATCACGAGCCGGTTAGCAAGTGGCGCAGCCATCATAACCAGCAGCAGAGTCACTATCTCATTCTGTGTCATCGGATGCGGGTTTATCTCTATCCTGTAACCAAGATAGAAAATAGGACCCCAGGTCAACGACCGCACAAGAAACACGCCGATCTGTCCCAGCATTTTTTCCGTATTCATATCTTCCTCCAGCTTTTTCAATTTTTTAGGTGCAGGCAATAAGCCCAGCTTCCCTATGAAAACCTACAACTTATTGTTTACATATTAGCACAATATACAATATTTGTCAAATCAGAGCAATCTCAAAATTTTACTGACCAAATCCGCCTCGTTTAATCCTTTAGCATCAATTATATGATCTGCAATTTTAATATGAATACTATTCCTTTCTATAAAAAGACCTCTTAATCCTTTTTCTTTTAAACCAACCACGCCTCCCTTGATAGGTCTCTCTTTTAACCTTTTTTCTATTTCTTCTAATGGTAGATCTATATGAACCACCCAACTTTCTTTTTTTATTTTATTAATGGCTTCCAGTGAATAGATAATGCTTCCGCCCGGTGAAAAGACCAGGTTTCTTCCAAAATCCAATTCTAAGGTAAACCGATTTTCTAGGTCCAACAACTTTCTCTCTCCTTCTTGCTCTAAAATTTCATCATATCGTTTGCCTATTTTCTCTTTTATTAATTCATCCAGATCAACAAAATCCCAGCCCAATTTTTTGGCTAAAATTTTTCCTATCGTAGACTTTCCCGATGCCGGCATTCCTAGCAAAGTTATGGATCTATTATTTTTTTTCATTAAATTCAATTAACATTTCCTTGGTCCTGTTAGCAGGACCAAATGTTTTATATCAATAATAAATAATTGAGCATTATATCTTTATATTCAGG
>JAJYZL010000084.1 GCA_021799965.1 bacterium
TCAATAATAAATAAAAAAGCGGCTGATTAACAGCCGCTTTATTTTTTAAAAACACTTCTAGGATTTGTTAGGCTTTTTCGATCCGTGCTCCTTCATGTAAGCATCATATTTCTCGCGCCTTGCTATCTCGGCATCACGATCCTCGATGTCCTGCTTCCGGCAATACAGACCGCCACCGAGATGCACCCAACCATTATCTACAAGATCTTTGTGACCTTTGGTAAGATGATCATTTTTTATTTTCTCGGCAGTGAACAATGCGACCAGCGAAAGAAAAACTCCGAGAGATATAAGAGACAACGCCGTGTAAAGATATACCGTCGTGACAATCCCCCTCAACCAAAATAAATAAAACGGGTGAAGGATGATTACTCCAATGGTCGCCATTATCAAGCCGCACAGAGAAATGCGCTTACATTTAGTTAACTGCTTAGCAATATCACATTCTGATTCCATTTTATTTTCCTCCAAGATATTTTTAACTACAAGGTTCTAAATAAAACCTATCATCCCCAAATAAAAAGTCAACCATAGAAATGGTTTAATAAATTTGTGTCCCCGCAAGGAATCGAACCTTGATATCCAGCTTAGAAGGCTAGTGTTCTATCCATTGAACTACGGGGACAATGGATGTATACAAAATGATAATCTAAAAAAATATATAAGTAAATATTTTTCCTTTATTGAAAATAGAATGAAAATAGCATAAACTTATTTCTAAGTTTAAAAATCGGAGTGTCGTATAACGGCAGTATACGTGTTTTGGGTACACGTGGCCTGGGTTCAATTCCCAGCACTCCGACAAATTAAGTAAAGATCTAAATGTCATGGCCTGGGTTCTCCGCCGGCTGGCGGATCCCAGCACTCCGACAAAATATTTATAAAGCTTTAAGAAGCGGGCTTGACTTTTTTTGTGCAGGTGCTATTATAACAGCTCGTTATTTGAAATCACCAATCCAGCCGCCTAGCCAAAGGGACCGGAAATATAAGAGAGGCATAAATGAGCAAAGGCAATAAAAGATCAGTTGTTTTCCTGACCACGATAGACAACACCGCTGACAAATCCTTGATGGATTTTATCGAGCGGAATTTCGGCACCAACACGAAAATAAACTTCTTACGGTCGCCGAAGGTGTACAGCAACGCGAACGGCCTAGCCGACAAGATAAAGAACTATGACGGAATCGGCACGGTGATCGCGATCCAAGACAATTTCGACAGCGAAAAACTTGAGATCGCGGCGAAAACCGGCATCCGCTTCGCTATCGTTTTCAAAAACGAGTCCGGCGAATGGGAGGGATTCTACATAGGATCCCGGGACAAAAAAAGCCCGTCCGCGAACAGGACAAAAAAAGCAGAGAGAGAAGCGGTGGTGGCATAGACGGGCATAAAATGCCCGAGCCAGGAAAAGCGGTAAAAGCCTAAATAGCCGAGCCAACGGCTAAATAGGTCGGCCAGTGAGCCGTAGTTGCAGTGCAGTTGCCCCGCATCATCCAAATAAACACGGATGGTGCGGGGCCTTTTTTTATTTATGATTGACAAAAATAAAAAAATAATGCATTATTACTTACATCTTTGCTTCAACGAGGAGAAGTTCTTTAAAAAATAACCGCGGTATTTAACCTGGAGGAAAAACATTGTTATGAAGACGAACGAAATAACGAGCGATCCGCTGATGATTCTCATCGAAAAGGAGGAGGATGGAGAAATGGAGGTAAGAAGGCAAGAGCGGGAAGATACGGAAGTTTACCCCTGCCTGGTGCCTATACCCAATTCCTACAACAACACCTCTGCGGATCCGCTCCAGCTGATGTTAGACCAGTCCGATCCCGAAAAGAACCTGCGCGCGGCGATCGTAAACTAGTCAAACATAAATACACAGAATAGCAGATCAGGAGGTCTGCAAAATTAAAACCCCCGCCTCGCTAATTAGCGAAGCGGGGGTTTTTACTTTCTAGTTTACGGCACCATCAAACTCCTTAAGCTTTTGGTTGAGAGCATCGTTGGTTGTATTTATATCTGCGGCTTCCTTGTTCATATTACTTATATATTGCTGCACCTCTTGGTTTCCATCATAATTTCCATTATTAAGAAACTTTATCTTGAGTGAATTTAATAAACTCGCAAAATATGAATTATAGTTAGCCACGTGTTCTATCAACGTGGTTTCTTGCTGTATAGCATCGAGAGCTATCTTTCCGGCGCTTGAAGGCTTAATATCTTGCACCACCTCTGCCATTTTAATAAGTTCTTTAGAAATATCTACGGAATCAACCCTGGCCGTTTCCACTCTGCCGGCTTCCTGATTAACCAAACTCAGAGCAGCCGAATAATTATGATTACTATCTTCTTCTGAAATCTTATTCAAGCTTTTTACCGACTCGTCTAAATTTGAAACCATATCAGCGGCGATGGTGGCATTTTTATTTCTAGCGTCAATAAAACTTTGCGGAACAAATGATCTGTTGCTCTTCACAATATAATAGCCAAATACGCCAATAATCAAAATAACTATTGCTGCCAAGATCAAATTTCCTAAAATTCTTTTTCCTTTTTTCATAAGTAGATAATTTTCGTAAAATTCACGCATTATTGAAATGCTTTATGAAACTTATTATAATAGAAGAACCGAAATAATACAAAACCCATCTAAATAATATGTTTTAAGCGGGTATCGTATACCGGTATTACCTCAGCTTTCCAAGCTGATGAAAGGGGTTCGACTCCCCTTACCCGCTCAAAAATTGAGGACTCCTCTTTATGAGGAGTTTTCAATTTTTTTTGCTAGTGTAGCGAGCAAACCTCGTAAATACCACTAAGATAAATATTGAGCCATGAAAATTCATCTTTTAGACACAAGGCTGAAAAGTTATCTCAATCAAAAAGAAAACCCGGCTAGCCCGGTTGGTGAGAATCCTCCTTACCCGCTCATCTTAAACAACTTTTAAAAAATCCTCTATAATTAAAAGCATGGTGGGTTTTTAATGTTAAGTTACAGAAACTAAAACCACCCTCAATCGTTTTATTATGTTAGAGAACGAGAAAAAATATATAGAGGAAGCCAAGGACGGAAACGGCGATTCCTTTGGAATAATTTACAAGCATTACGTTCCGCAAATATACCGGTTCGTATTTTTTAAAGTATCCAAAAAACAAATAGCCGAAGACCTAACCCACGAGATATTTTTGAGTGCCTGGCAAAACATAAAAAATTATAAACAGAGACAATTTCCTATTTCCAGCTGGCTTTACCAAATAGCCAGAAACCGAGTCATTGATTACTACCGAACTGACAAAAAAAATATTTCCATAGATACAGAGGACTTTAAAGAAGATGATGTCGGCTTCTACGAGCAAAAGGATCCGGATATATCATTCAATACGGAAAAGATAAAAGAACTGATAAAATTTTTAAAACCTGAGTATCAAGACGTAATTATAATGAGATACGTAGAAGATCTAGATAGCCAAGAAATTGCCAGCGCAATGAACAAAAGCGAAGGAGCCATAAGACTAATACAACACAGAGCAATAAACAATTTAAAAGAATTGTATGCAAAATATAGAGGAATCAATTAAACAAC
>JAJYZL010000085.1 GCA_021799965.1 bacterium
AAAATTTAAAAACCACAATAGCTTTTGCAGAAGACTTAAGCAATAAAAAAGCATTATTTTCTCAAAATACCGATAAGCATTGGGCTATAGCATCAATCACAAAATTAATGACCGCATTGGTGGCGCTAGAAAAAAATGAACTTGATAAGATCATAACCATCTCGCAAGCCACGATAGATACCGATCTTGCCATCAATGGCAACGCCGAAAATTTTTCCGTTGGAGAAAAATACACAATTGGTGATTTGATTAGAATAATGCTGACCATTTCCAGCAATAAGGCCGCTGCCGCCATAGCCGAATTTTACGGACAGAAAGATTTTGTAAATGAAATGAACGCTTATGCAAAAAAAATAGGGATGTCCGAAACAAATTATTACGACTGCACCGGTCTTTCCGTTTCCAATCAATCAACCACGGATGATCTGACGAAATTAGCAGAATATATATTAGCTAACAAACCGGTAATTTTTGATTACACAAAACTAGCGACAATGTCGGCGCTTGAACTCAACTCAAATTCTGTCAGAACATTTGAAAACATAGACTACTTTGCCGGACAGCCTGATTTTTTGGGGGGTAAAACCGGCACTATCGACGCCTCAAAGCAAAATTTGCTTTCATTATTCAATTACCAAAATCATAAAATATTAATTATAATATTAGGATCGGACAATAGATTTTCAGATGCCCAAAATATTCTTGATTGGGTTAAAAAATATTACCAATTTTAATAACAACCTTTATTCATGATATCTCAGTCAATAAAAATTTTAATCTTAGCAGGAGCCTCGTTTTTGACGGCGTTATCGTTAACTCCTTTTTTGCTTAAGTTTTTGGATAAATTCCATATGCACAAACAAATTAGAAGCCAAGCATCAGCGCCGGTTTTTTATAGCCTACACAAACACAAGGAAAATACGCCAAATGGCGGAGGAGTAATAATCTGGATAACGGTTTTAGGAATAGCGCTGATCATTTTTTTACTAAGCAATGTATTTAACGGAGTTTTTTCTTATTTAAATTTCGTAGATAGGGCTCAAACTTATTTACCGATAGCAGCTATGCTGATAGCGGCAATTTTAGGTCTAGCCGATGACGTACTCGGAGCGCTAAGGATAGGACCAAACGGGGGAGGATTAAGAGTATCACAAAAAATAATAGTCTATACAATATTAGCGGCTATCGGCGGACTCTGGTTTTATTATCGTTTAGGATGGGATTTTTTATATATTCCTTTCGTTGGAAATATCGCTATCGGCTGGTGGTATATTCCGATATTTATGTTTGTAATCATTGCTAGCGCTTTTTCGGCTAATGAAACCGACGGTCTAGACGGATTAGCCGGTGGCGTTATGCTTTTTGCCTTTGGCTCGTTAACTGCCGTGGCTTTTATTTTGGGAAAGTATAATTTAGCCGCCTTCAGCGCAACGGTAATCGGCGCCCTTCTGGCCTTCCTGTGGTTCAATATTTATCCGGCAAGATTTTTTATGGGCGACACCGGCTCTATGGCCCTGGGAATTACAATGGGAGTTATCGCTATGCTCACGAACACAACATTATTTTTACCATTTTTCGGATTTATTCTGGTTATTGAATCTCTTTCTGTAATAATCCAGATGATTAGCAAAAAAATATTTAAAAGAAAGATATTTATATCAACTCCTATACATCACCATTTTGAAGCGATCGGCTGGCACGAAACAAAAATTACTATGCGCTTTTGGATAGTATCTATAGTTTTCTGCAGCCTTGGGCTCGTACTCTTCTTAATGAGTAAGTTTTTGTTTTTGATAAAATAAACTGTTATGAAATATCTGAGTAAACTCAGCTCAAAAGACATCGGAGGTAAAATCTGTGTTTTACGGGTTGATTTTAATTTGAAGTCTTTAAATGATCAGTTTAGAATTGACGCAATTTTACCGACCATAAATTTATTACTTTCAAAAAAAACAAAAATAATTATTTTGAGCCATCGGGGAAGACCGGCTGATAAAGAAAACGGCTTAAGCTTAAAGCCAATCTCAAAAATACTTTCCCAAAAATTAAATAAACCAATAAAGTTTTTTGCCGATTTTGATTTTAAAAAAATAAAAAAAGCAGTTGCCGCAGACAGCAAGAATTCTATTTTTATGATGGAAAATCTGCGCTTTCTACCGGAAGAAGAAAAAAACAACAATCGGCTGGCCAAACAATTGGCGGAATTAGGCGACATCTATGTAAATGACGCATTTGCGGTATGTCATCGTAAAAATACATCGGTGGTGGCTATAACAAAATATATTAAAAGTTATGCCGGACTTTTACTCGAAAAAGAAATTGCCGGCCTAACCAAAGCGACAAAAAATCCTAAAAAACCTCTGGTAGTAATACTCGGCGGAACAAAATTAGAAGATAAGATCGGCATAGTAAAAAATCTACAAAAACAAACACGGTATTTTCTTTTCGGCAGTTCTATATTAAACGAATTTCAAAAAAATAAATTTACTTATTTATTAAAAAATAAAAAGATAATCGTTCCGGTGGATTCTATTGCCGTTAAAAGTGCATATTTTGATATCGGACCAGAAACCTCCGATTTTTATTCTCAAATAATAAAATCTGCAAAAACGATAATCTGGAATGGTCCGGTCGGGAAAACAGAAGAAAAAAAATATTCCAATGGATCTAAATCGATATTGTCTGCAATAGCTCAAACAAGAAGTTTTAGTGTTATCGGAGGAGGAGAAACGGCTAATTTCGTGATAAAATATGGCCCGCAAAAGAATATATCGCTTTTATCTACCGGCGGAGGAGCTATGCTTGATTTTCTCGCCGGAAAAAAAATGCCTGGAATTGAAGCTCTAGAAACTAATGATTAATCTTAAAAACACCGATAAGGCCGTCAAAAGACTCGTTTTAGCTCTTAAAAATAGCGAAAAAATAGGCATTTGGAGCGATTATGACCCAGACGGGGTATTTGCACTAACTTTAGCCTACGAAGCTCTTCTGGGTGCCGGTTTTAAGAAAAAGAACCTGTTGCTTTCTTTGCCGAATCAGTGTAAATACAGAAGAAGTTTCAATAAGTTTCATTTAAAGATTTTTAAGAAGGCAGGAATAAAACTTATTATCGGAATCGACTTCGGCACGTCTGACTTTACAGAGGTCGGCTGGGCAAAAAAAATGGGGTTTGAAATAATCTTACTGGATCATCATCGGCAGAGGCCGGGTAATTTGCCGGCCACTTTAATAAATCCATGGCAAAAGGGCGATAGTTCGAAATGCAAGAATTGGAGCGGAACAGGCGTTGCTTATTTATTCTTTGAAAGGTTTTATCAATTTTTAAAAATTGATAAGAAAAAACTGGAAAACAGCATAGATCTTTTATTAATTCCGGCAATTACTGATTATATCGCGATAAATAAAGGGAATTTGCCCTATCTTGAAAAGAGTTTAGAAAAAATAAAAACAAATTCCCGGCCGGGACTTAATATTTCTTTGAAATACATTGGATTAAATAAAAATTTAGGCATAAATAGTTTTGAAAAGAAAAGAACTATTTTATGTGA
>JAJYZL010000086.1 GCA_021799965.1 bacterium
GAACCCTGCTTTTAAGATAACATAAGTATAAATCGCATTACCTTTAATGTCATGCGGCAGTCCGATTGCGGCAGCTTCAGCAACTGCCGGATGGCTAACCAGGGCACTTTCAATTTCCGCAGTACCAAGCCTATAACCTGAAACTTTAATTACATCATCAACTCTTCCGATAACCCAATAATATCCGTCAACATCGCGACGGGCAGAATCGCCGGTCATATAAACTCCAGGGAACCTGTTCCAATATTGACTTACATACCTATCAGGATCATTATAAATTGTTCTTATCATTGCAGGCCAGGGATTTTTTATAACAAGATATCCTTCTTCATTTGGTTTTACTGATTCACCATTTTCATCAACTATATCCATTTTAAGACCTGGGAAAGGTAGAGTCCCGGAGCCTGGCTTCAAAGGAAGGCATGGCATAGGGGTAATCATAAACATTCCGGTTTCCGTCTGCCACCATGTATCCATGATAGGGCATTTCTCTTTTCCGATAACTCTGTGATACCATTTCCAGGCTTCAGGGTTAATTGGTTCGCCTACGCTACCAAGCATTCTTAAAGAAGAAAGATCATGGCGGTTAGGCCAGGCTTCGCCAAAACGCATTAAGCCTCTAATAGCAGTGGGAGCAGTATACAAAATATTTATTCCGTATTTCTCTATCATTTGCCACCAGCGATTAGGATAAGGGTGAGTAGGGGCGCCTTCATACATAAAAGAAGTAGTGCCATTTAGCAAAGGACCATAAACGATATAACTATGCCCCGTGATCCAGCCCGGATCAGCAGCACACCAGTAGCGATCTTCTTCGTGAATATCAAAAACATATTTTAGAGTTGAATAAACCCCAACCATATATCCGCCGTGAGTGTGGAGAATCGCTTTGGGTTTGCCGGTCGTTCCCGAAGTATAAAGCATAAAGAGAGGATCTTCCGCATCCATCACCTCTATGTTACATGAATTATTAGCAATAGGCAGAGCCATTAATTCGTGATACCACATATCGCGCCCGGCTTCCATATTCACCGGCTCGCCGGTACGTTTTACTACTAGGACACTTTCTACTGTCGCGGCACGCTGCAAAGCTTCATCGGCTATCTTTTTAAGTTGCACAATTTTTCCTCTTTGATAAGAACCGTCGGCAACTATTAATACTTTTGACTGGCTGTCTTCTAATCTTTCATGAAGTGATTCGACAGAAAAGCCGCCATAAACCACAGAATGTATTGCCCCTATTCTTGCGCAGGCAAGCATGCCGATCATAAGTTCGGGTATGCGTCCCATATACAAAGTAACCCTATCGCCTTTACCAACCCCAAGACTTTTAAGAACGTTTGCAAACTTGCATGTTTCTCTTCGGAGGGAAAAATAAGAGAATGATCTAAACTCTCCGTTTTCACCTTCCCAGATTAATGCTAACTTATTACGACGGTAGGTTTCAACATGAACATCGAGACAATTGTATGCAATGTTGGTCTTTCCGCCAACAAACCATTTATAAAAGGGTTTGTTAGAATCATCTAAAACTTTATTCCACTTTTTAAACCAGTGAAGATTTTTTGCTTCTTTTTCCCAAAAGCCTTCATAATTTTCAGAAGCAAATTGATAAATATCGTCACATTTTGCATTTGCATGTTTAATGACTTCTTTTGAAGGATAATAAACGTCACCGGAAAGCTGCTGATCGCTCATACAAAAGAGCTCCCTTCTAAGTTTAAGTTTAAGATTAAGTTCAAGTTATTAGTAAACAATTATTCAATGTCATGGATTCATATGTAATTGACTGTAGAAATTAAGATAAGCAAAATTTAGAATCAATATTAGTTTAAAGAGAATTTTCACTTGGTTTGATTAATGTTACATCCATTTGCCAGATATGATTATTAGTTTGTTTGTATTCTCATTCTTATATAAGTTACCAGTGAAAAATTATCGGGGATAGAGATGTTTAGAAAAGTATCCTTAGTATTGTTTGTTTTAATTTTTTCAGTTCTATTATTTAGCCAGTCCAATAAAGTTGTTGTTTTGACTCTTAACGGAGCAATTAATCCCGCAGCTTCGGATTATATAAAGTACGGGATAGAATATTCTGTTAAAGAGAATGCTCAGTGCATGATATTAAGGCTAAACACTCCCGGGGGACTTCTTGAATCAACACGCGATATCGTTTCAAATATTCTTCAATCACCAATTCCCGTAATTGTTTACGTAGCTCCACAAGGTTCGAGAGCGGCATCTGCAGGAGTATTTATAACTTTAGCGGCAAACATAGCCGTAATGGCTCCGGGCACTAACATAGGAGCTGCACACCCAGTTTCGCTTCAAGGGAAAATGGATTCGACTATGACTGAAAAGGTTACAAACGATGCAGCGGCATTTATCCGGTCTATTAGCGAAAAAAGGAAAAGAAATGTTAAGTGGGCTGAAGATGCCGTAAGAAACAGTATTTCAATTACCGAATCAGAAGCCTTGAAAGACAGCGTAATCGATCTTATCGCAAATAATTTAAACGATCTTTTAGCAAAAATAGACGGTAAAGAAATAACCACAGAAAGCGGCAGCGGAACTCTTCATACCAAAGGAGCAAAAATTATCTATGTTAACATGACCCTTCAGCAAAAGCTTCTTAGTCTTCTAAGCGATCCCAATATTTACTATATACTTTTTATGCTCGGTACACTCGGTTTGTTATTTGAATTATATAACCCCGGTGCTATTTTCCCGGGAGTAATAGGAGTTATCAGTTTGATATTATCTTTTTATTCGATGAATACTTTGCCGATAAATTATGCCGGACTCGCTCTAATAATTTTCGGAATAATTCTTTTCGTTCTTGAAATTAAAATTATAAGCCACGGAATTTTAACAGTCGGCGGAGTTACGTCGCTTGTACTCGGGTCATTTATGCTAATCAACACTAATGCAACGCTTGGCGGAATGGATATTTCTTGGGAACTTATAATTCTTATTGCAGTTTTGACACTTGGATTTTTTCTCTTTGCGATTGGATACGGAATTAAAGCGCAGAGACTAAAACCAAAAACGGGAAGAGAAGGTTTAATTAATGCACCAGGAGAGGCGATAACCGATTTAACCCCGAAAGGGCAGGTTCGAGTTCACGGTGAAATCTGGAATGCGGAAAGTAAAGATGGGAATGTTTCAAAAGGTGAAAAAATTTTAGTAAGTGAAATCTCAAACCTTAATTTAATAATACGCAGAGCCAAATAATTATTGTTTGGCAGAAGGAGGCTTTAATGGATACAATTTCAATTTTCTTTTTTATCATTGTTTTTTTTGTGTTGTTCATTCTGAGTAACTCAATTAGAATTCTTCGCGAGTACGAGCGGGGTGTTATATTCCGCCTTGGAAGATTGATCGAAACAAAAGGTCCGGGCATTATCTTTCTAATACCAATGGTGGACCGCATGGTAAAAGTTAGCTTGCGAACAATAGTAATGGACGTACCTCCTCAGGATATTATCACTAAAGATAACGTTTCGTTAAAAGTAAATGCAGTCGTTTATTTCCGCGTTG
>JAJYZL010000087.1 GCA_021799965.1 bacterium
CAGCAAGCGTAATAACAGCAGCCGAGACCGGCGCAGTTTACAGTACTAAACTTATTTGGTTCCTGTTATTGTTAGCTGTTCCATTGTTTGTTATACAGGAAGTAGCCGGCAGAGTTGGCGCCGTAACAAACAAGGGATTAGGCGAGCTTATCAGAGAAAACTTCAGCAAACGGATGGCGGTCTTTGCTGCTATACCAATGGCGCTTGTGGATATAATTAGTTATGTAGTGGAATACACCGGCGCAGCAATTGGTTTCGAGATTTTTGGAATCTCTCCGAAGATCTCCGTACCCTTTATTTTTATTGCACATGTTCTTTTAGTGTACAAGCGAAAATATGCTGAAGCTGAGAAACCTTTACTGGTAATCTCAATTTTGTTTGCTGTCTCCTGGGCTGTTTCCGCTTATTTAACAGCACGGAAAGGGATTCAAGTAACGCCATTTTATTTTTCCATGTCGCCCGATTTTATCTTTCTGCTTGCAGCAAACGTCGGTGCGGTTATTATGCCGTTCATGCTTTTTTACCAGGCATCAGCAACTGCCGAGAAAGGGATAACAGCTAAAAGCCTGTGGGCGGTTAGACTTGAGACAGCTATTGGGGCAATTGTTTCAGAGCTAATAATGATAGCTATTGTAATTGCTACAATTGGAGTGAACAAGGACTCTTTAGATTTTGCATCACCAGGAATTTTATCGCGAGGTTTATCTTCTGTAGCTGGAACGTCCGCCCCAATAATTTTCGGGATAGGTTTGATAGCCGCATCGTTCATCGCACTTATTGTCATTTCTCTCGGAAGCTGCTGGGGAGTTACTGAAGCTTTAGGCTGGGGAAGGAAGAATTGGTTTAAGGTGTATCTTGTCGAATCAATTCCTGCCTTGGTAATTACTATGTTAACGTTGAATCTGGTCAATTTAGCGCTGAACCTGATGGTGCTGCAAATTGCCGTGCTTGTAGGTCCTGCAATTATGTTGGGGCTAATAGCTTCAAACAAGAGATTGATGGGACGCTATTCTTTGAAGGGATTTAATAAAATCATTTACTGGACATTTTTCATTTTAATATTAGGCACAGGTATAATAAGTGTGCTTTTGTTACTTTGAATGTTGATTGAATACGACGATGGAGAATACTTTATTTTCCGGCGATACAACGCATTAAATAATGATGTTGATTTTTTAAGAATACAAAGAAATTAGAAAGCTTGAGAACACCATGGAAAAATATCAACTAAAAAATATTGATTGCACTTCGTGTGCGGCGAACATAACACTTTTCATTCTCATACGTCTGTAAGAATTAGAAAATGAAATTGAAATTAGCTAATAAAGATTTAGATGATGAAGAACTTATACAACTCTTGGATAGAGCGAAGTTCAATGATTCTAGAGCGCTTGGGACACTATGTGCACACTTTTATTCGAAAATCTACCGTTTTATTTATTATCGTGTAAATGCTGTTGAAGATGCAGAAGATTTGACAAGCGAAGTGTGCCTCAGAGTAATTAAATCAATCCATGAGCAAAAAGGATCATTTTATGCTTGGATTTTCCGCATCGCATCTAACATGATTACAGATCATTATCGTAGGTGTACGGTACGATCAAATGTTGAGTCAGTAGGAGAATCAATTGAAGAAATGGTTGATGCGGGCGGCAAACAAAGTGAACTGATAGAGCAGCAAGAACTGCGGCAAGCCTTGAAAAAGCTGACTGAAGAACAACAACAGGTTATTGTATTGAAATTTATTGAAGGTTACGATACAGATGAGATAGCACACTTGGTTGGAAAGTCCACAGGAGCAGTTCGGGCAATCCAGTTTAGAGCTTTAACTGCATTGCGGAATATGTCTGACATGGAAAAGTTCATTGAAGAGGATAGGAAGATTTAAATGGAACAAGACATTGAATTACTCTTAGATAATTGCATTAACGAAATGCGGAATGGGAAAAGTATTGATGAATGTATTGCAGAACATCCACAATACGCCAGCCAATTGCGACCATTGCTGCGCCTTGTTCAAAAAATCGAGACTTTACCGCAGCCTGAACCAGCGCCGGAGACAATATCGGGAACTTTGATAAACATAGGACATCACATTGCGCAGCATTCAATGACCCCTGAAAAGCCAACCGCTGTTGAGAAGCAGCGAAAAAAGTCATCAATCTTTAATATTATTAGGCGTCCCAAAATAGCTTGGGCATTCAGCGCAGCTTTTTTATTTCTTGTTGTTCTTTTTAGCGCCGCAACAATTTCTGCAAACAGCGTTCCCGGCGATATCCTATATCCTCTAAAGTTAGCAACAGAGAAAGTAAAGTTCCTGCTCACATTTAATTCGGAGAAGAAAGCAGAACTTCGGCTGACCTTCTCTGACAAGCGTCTGCAAGAAATGATCGCTATCTTCCAGCATTCCGGTAAGCTTGATACGACATTGTTAAAGGAGATGCTTGATGAAGCAAAATTAGCTTTAGAGGGAAACGAAATACCAACTGATAAAGCGTCTATCTTTGCAGCCAAACTAAGTCACGTTAATGCTTATCAAAAAGATGTGCTGGAAAAAATTCGCCCACGGGTTAATCCATCAAGCCGCCAAATTGTTGATGAGGCAATCAATATGTGCGATATGCGCGGTCGTTGGATGAGAAGAATGATGAAAGAGGAAAATGAGATTTCTCCCGATTCATCGGAACCAGATTCAACTGGTTCACAACAGCAAATGCACCGTTCTAAACAAAAGTCAAATAGATGGCAGTGGGAACCGGGATGCGATTGGATGAGATGAAACTTTTTGGAGAACAATAACTGCATAACACTTTAGTTTGTTGTGCGTCTTTAGTGTTGTACTTAAAAAAATTTAATAACAATAGTAGGAGAAAAATCATGTTTACCAAACACAAGTCCAAAGGATGGTTCCCAAAACTTGCTCTAATTGTTCCGTTACTTGGAACAATCATGCTGCTTTCGTTATTCTCAAGTTCTGCCTCAGCACAAGGTATGGGGCGCTGCATGAACGGCTATGATGGATGGTGGTCTAATTCCAACGTTCCTTCTAAGTACCAGTTCTCACCTGAACAAATAACCAAAACCAGAGAGATACGTTCTCAATATGATGACGAAATAATTCCTTTGCAGAGAGAGCTTCGTTCACTGAGAATGGAGGCAAGAGGTTATGCTTTGCGTTCTGATGCTGAAATAGAAAAAATCAAATCGTACAGGAAAAATATTAACAATCTTAGTGACAAGATTGAAGATCTACGCTTGGACGCAAGAGCTGAGATCAATAAGCTCCTCACCAAAGAGCAGAGAGCGTACTTCGGCGATAGTTACGATTGGTGGGATATGAATGGCGGAATGATGATGGGCAATATGATGGCTGGCATGGGCATGCGCGATATGTGCCCGATGATGTCTGACCGGCGAGGTTGGTAGTTTATAAAATCAATGAGAGGGCGAAGGAAACTGCCTCCGTCCTCCAAACTTTTTTAATTCAAACATAGCATATATGAGGAAAATTTTTATGAAGGCA
>JAJYZL010000088.1 GCA_021799965.1 bacterium
ATCTCCACCGGGTCTTCATAAAATATACCGGGATGAAATGTCGGTATGTTGGAAGGCCAGGGTCTTGATAGTTTGTCTATAGGCAAAAAAACCTCTTGATCGGTTAAGCTTTCATAAAAGATTGCCCCATCTTCAGTAAGTTCGTCTGTTCTGAACCCGCTCTTTATATAGGGAATTTCAACTTTTGAATCATAAAAAATTTTGCCTCTGTCACATGCGGGACGCCTTCCGGGTTTGATGATCGACTTATATATTCGATCTGTGCCAAGCAGTACTTCGATATGCTCTAAAGCCTTATCTAATCTTGGATTTTCTTTGACTTGCTCAAAAGATAAGTTATCTTGGAAGTATCCGTTTGATACGATGTCTTTTGCGGTAAATTCTATTTGTTCAATTGCTCCTGTTGGTTGTAGAATTTCAAGAAACCATCTGACTCTGTCTACTAAGTTTCTTTTATTAAAAAAGGAGTTGGAGTACCAGAGTCTTTCTGCGTTTTGGGAATCATCAAAATTAATTTTTAATAGTATCGAAGTAACAAGCAAACCTTGTTTGGCGATCGAGTCGATAAAGGATTCACTTAGTTGTTTGACATTGAACAATATTTGTTCGTAACTAAAGCTGGGAGGGTCAAATATGATATGACGTGTGAAAGCACGTTCTTTTTGCTGAAAGTTTAGATCATAGAGTTTGCCCTTGGCTAAATCGTGACACCACTTGCCACTGAGGCCCAATCTTTCTAAGATCATTCCCTCGCCAATGGCGCCAAATTCTCCGAGTGTCTTAATTCCGAGCTTTAACAGAAAATCGGCTATCTGTTTGTCCGGCAGATATCTGACCGATAACGGCGCCAAAAATTCTTGAATTTTATCCTGAGGAATTATTGCACTGTGCAATGCTGCAAGCCGTGCGGCAAATAGACCATTGCCGATTCCCACGTTAACCGGTCTTAAGAGCAGATCCGTAAGGGCTTTTGTTACCTCTTTTATCAAGTTGGCTTCGGACTGAAAATAACCCGTTGCCGAAGAAGACAGCATAGCTACTTCCCCCGGGGCAATCATAGTTACTCCGTAAGAAAACCGTTCAAGAGTTTCCGTGGCTTCAATAAAACCGGCGGCATCATCTTTTGGCCAACCCGGAGATATAACGTACAATATTCGGCTGTTAAAACTTCGTTCCATTATGGATTTTCTGTGATATTGGTTATATATTGCTGCCGCTGTTTTTCGTTTTTAATTAAGTTAAACACCGTTTGTTTAACTTCTGATTTTGACTCTGACAACAGCTTCAAATTATCTGAAGCGGACTCTTTGATTATTAAAGGTATTTGCGGCAGTATAAGTGAAAACTCGACCGGCTTGTATATTCTTCTGCCGGTAACATGAAATCTAATCTGTCTTTGTATGAATCTGCCGGTATCTATGGCACTTAAGTCATCGGATGTTTTTATGACCTTAAAAGTATTTTCAACGGGGGAAATTACATAGTCAAGATGCCACGGCTGATTTAATTTATGGGATGTCTCAATATTAAAAGCATCTAAGACAATCAGTATTGCTCTTGATGCGCGAAGTTTTGCCATTACGTTATCGAGGTTTTTGATTGTCATTAGAAAAGATGAGTTAATTGCTATTACCCCAGACCCCTTAATTAATACGGAAAGGACATGTCGCAATTTTTCACTTGCGTATCTTTCTTTGTCACAGCTATTATCGATACAGTCGATCATAATTAAATTATTGAAATTTACTCCCAGCTCATAAGCGCTTAGATAGCCGAAATTAATAGGGGAGATGTATGCTACTCTGATGTTGGATCTGGTTAATTCCGATAGGAACAGGTATGCAAGAGAGGAAGATCCAACTCGGAAGGCATTAGAAAAGCTGATACTTTTTCCGTAGGGAAGCCGACCGTTGAATACATAACGGTGAAAGGAGAAAGGCCTTAAATCGGTAAACAGGATTTGCCGAGCAGGTAAGCTTGCTCGTAAGTATAAAGATTCGTCAAACGAAGAAAAAGACATATCTTAATTATATCGAACATATGTTCGAAATAATTAAGATAGTCGTACCGGTACTTTAGGCTTAAGTTTTAAATATACATGTATGTATTTAGGCTATTAAAATTAAGGTTATGAAGGATATGAGCTGTGCAACTTATGAATGTGAATTTTGCGGGCTTCACTATTTTGATGAAGACACTGCTCAATCCTGTTTGAACTGGTGCGTAGAACATAACAGCTGTAATCTTGAGATTACGGCAACTTCAGTGGAGAGAACCCATAAAGCAGACGACGACAACAGAAACTTTTCCGCCGCAACTACTGAATTAAATCAGATTGAATAAAGTTATCGCTTGTTTTAGGCAAGCTTAAGTTCGCTTTCAATCTTTGATTCGGATAGGTAGCCTAACCGTGGAAGAGCCACTCTTCCTGTCCTTTGAATTCTGAGGATGCCGTAAGAATTCAGGAGCTCTTCTAAGGTATCCAATCTTTCCGGAGTCGATGACATCTCAATTGTAAGACAGGAGATGTCAACATCAACGATTTCTCCCCCGAGTGCCGTCACTATCTGAATAATTTCAGATCTTTTTTCCGGCGAACATCACGAGTTCCGCATTCGACAGCAATTTTTGCCACAACGAATTGTAGTGGAGCTCGAGCAATGCGCCCTTTTTACGATGGGCCGCTCGGGCCTTCGGATCATCGAATTCTTTTGCAAGCCGGCTCCACGCGGAAAATTCCATTGGCGCAAGATCGACGAGCATCAGCATTTCCCGCGAATGCGGCACATTCCATTTCCAAAGGTCCCGATCCTCGATATAGCGAAGCAATGTGGGCACTTTTTTGCCGGGATGAAAATAATTCCACGCAAGCACGGCTCCGGAATGTTTCTCGTCATAACGATACCGTTCGGTGAGTTCGGTAGCGCCCCGCTGGCTCACATGATGATCGATGGCCGTCACGCGGATGTTGTTTTTAATCATTTTCTTAATGATCGGCTCATCATAGGTGTAGTCGATAAGGTACACGATTCTGTTTTTTACCCATGCGGGCGGCCCATTCCGGTCGCGCGCAGGGATATATGCCGCTTTCGCGCCGAATTTTTTCCATGCCGCCCACGCGCTCCCGAATCCATCCGGGCAGCGCCCGTGATAGATGATTATGATCTTTTGCTTTGGAACCGCAACGGTATCCGCCTTTGCTGCTTTCTTTTTCATAGAACGATGATTTTCTTTATTTGAGCGCCTCGATGCCCGGCAGTTTCCTGCCCGCAAGGAAGTCCACCATCGCTCCGCCGCCGGTCGAAATAAAGCTGAACTTCTTGTCGAGCTTCTGCTGCTTGAGGAACATCACCGTCTCTCCCCCGCCCGAGATTGAAAAGGCGCGCCGGTTCCTTGCGATCGCCCGAGCGACGGCGATGCTCCATTTTGCATAGCGCGGCTTTTCGCTGAGGCCAAGCGGACCGCTCCAGATGATCGTCCGTGCTGCCGCAACTTTTTTGTCGAATACCTCAACTGTTT
>JAJYZL010000089.1 GCA_021799965.1 bacterium
GTTCAGTACCGTGATATCTAACAGCAGCTTTTTCTCCGGTTCTATGGCAAGTGCCGCAAAGGTTCGGAATATTAGTCGGAAAGGTTTGGGAAGCCGGATTAACTTTTGCCAATACTTCATGTGAACCATGGCAATCTTCACAAGTCGGGGCATTGGGGTCCTGTTTGGCAAAAAGCTGACCGTGAATACTTTTTGAATATTGGTCACCTTCATCAGCGTGGCAGATAGAGCAATCAACCTTAGGGGATATTCCCGTGCACGGGCGCATTAAAGACGGATTAACAGTGTTATGGCATTGGCTGCAAGAAATATTTACATGTACAGAATTTTGCAGCTTAGCGGCATCCACAAACATTGAACGACCGTCGCCGGATTTTAGGTTAGTTCTTCCATGACAGCTTAAGCAATCCTGATTAGCAACACTTTCTTTATACAGAACATCTTTTATTTTATGCGGCACATGACAGTCTGTGCATACTGGCAGAGTATTAGGAGCCTGTTCCCAAAGTTTACCTTTAATAATTTTTCTATGAACCACTTCAATTTCCTGATGGCACTTAGTACAAGTGGCGGAGATATTTTTTCTAGAAATTGTTGACTGGGGATCTGTCGGCGGAAGAATTTTATGATCAGAATGGCACGATGCACAATTGGCAGCAACGGAGAGACCTTTTTGCAGCAGACCTACACCGTGAATACTTTCCGTATAATTTTCTAAAATATGATTCTGCGGGATATGTCTTTGGATCTGGACTTTAGTACCTTCCCGATGGCAGGAGCCGCAAACAAAGGGAATTTTAATAGGAGCAACAGCGGAGCGAATATCTTTAACCGGAAGAATTTCATGCGAGCCATGGCAGTTTTGGCAGCGCGGAGCCAGGGGATCGCCTTTGGCGACAGCTTTGCCGTGAATACCTTCTGAATATAATTTTTGTGCGTCATCATGGCAAGGGACGCATTGTGCAGGAGCTACATTAGTTTTGTGGGGAAAATCCGAATTAACCAGATCAGCATGACAATCCGTGCATTGATTACCATTATGAACTGAGGCAGCCAGTTTTTTCTCGTCGATATATACAGAAAACGTATGCCCATTAATTTTGCCGGTAATAGTTTTATCACTATGACAAGTCATGCAATCGCTGTTAGATTGAGCATATAAATTTATGCTATTAAACAGCCATACAGGTATAATTAAAAATAAATAAAATAATTTGTATAACCTCATATCGGCATTTCTATTTGCTGTTATTTTCTTCATCCTCTGATTTCTGATCATTTAATCTTTCTAATTCAGCCGGATGTTCATCTTCCATTTCTTCCTCAGTAAGGTGACCGGTAATCCAGGAAAGGTTCATCGGGTAAATATCCGGGCTAAAGATAACGAAGTAAAAGTGCCAGACTATTATAGCTAAAGTAGCAAGCCAAGCTTCATAATAATGGATAGTACGGGCGATATCCCAGCCGAGCAGAGAGAACCATCCGATAAATAGGGTATAATAGAACCACATAATCAGACCAGTAGCTGACATGACGATAGTGCCCCATATCAGTGCCCAATATTCAGCTTTTTCGACATAGCTAAAACGGTCAAGTTTAGGTTTTGTTTTAGATAAGCCCAAATTGAATTTAGCAACACCGACAGCATCGAAAAAGTCCTGTCTTTTAGGAAGAAGATCTTTTACAAGCTGTCTACCTCTAGCAGTAAAAAGGATATAATAGAGATGATATAAGCTTACAATGATCATAATAACAGCTGCGATTCGGTGAAGAATGCCTCTATAAGTAAAAGTATTTTCACTCAAGCTTCTAATGTGAGAAACCCACCATGTATTCGGGAACTGCAGCATGAAACCAGTAATAACCAAAACAATAAAGCTAATACTCAGGAGGATATGCTGGATTCGTTCGTTAAGAGTCATTCTTAAGTAAAGTGAGTGACCAGGTCTTTCATGAATAAGCATTCCCATTTGTTTCAGTTTTTTAATTCTTGCTTTCTTTATAAAATCTAAAATATTGTGCAGAAGCATTGCGCCAATAACCGAGAGGATCATTGCGATATAAATTGCCGCAATCCAATAAAGGATAGGTTCACTTTTTTGATTGGCAGTAGAAGCGTGAATATTTCCGCCGGAAAATTTTTCATTAGCGCCGGGATGGCATCTACCGCAGGTTTTAGAAAGGTTACCTTTAAATACGCTTGATCTTGGATCAGAAGGAGGCAAGACGTTATGAGCGGTATGGCAGCTTGCGCAATTAGCTACGATAGTAGCGCCGCCCTGCATAGCCAGACCATGATAACTATCTTTAAAAGTACTCCATCGATTAGGATTCAGTCCATACTTTGCAGAAAGAGCAACAGAGGAATGGCATTTGGAGCAAATTTCCTGAGAAACATTAGCATAAGCAGTCGGAGAGGACGGGTTATTCGGATTTAGAATATTATGTTCGCCATGGCAAGTAACACAGACAGGCGCATCCAGATTTCCTTTTTGAAGGACTGCGACACCATGTACACTTTGTATATATTCTGCAGAAATTTCGCTATGGCAATGACCGCAAGTATTCGGGACATTAAACCTATTAACAGTTGAAGTAGGATCGCTAGCAGGTTTAACTTTATGAGCAGTATGGCAGCTAACGCAATTAGCCGCTTTTCCATTACCGCCGAGCAAAGCCTTACCATGAACGCTTTGTTCGTATGAATTAATAAATCCGGCAGAAGGAGATGTTCTAGATCTAATTTCCTGATTATCCAGATGGCAGGAGATGCATAATTTTTCCTGAGCTATTTTAATTTCGGTACTATCTTTTAATGAACTAGCGGAAACAATAGGGTTCATGTGGCAAGTATAGCAATTTGGTGCGCCTTTAATACCTTCTCTAAGACCATTTGCGTGGGCAGATGTTGCGAATTCCGCTTTCTTATCTTTATGGCAGCTTCCGCAGGCGTTCACCATATTTGTAATATAAAATTTTGAGCCGGGAACTTTTGGTGAAATAATATCATGAGTTCCATGACAGCCTTTACAATTTAAATCAGGTTTATCACTCAGACCGCTCGCTCGCATCATTTGCGGATGGAAAGGGTGTAATACTGCGGCGTCTTTATGACACGATTTACAATCTATAGGTTGAATATCTTTTTTGTGAGGGTCGTTATCGGGATTAAAACCTACGTGGCATGAAATACATTGCAGCTTTTGATGCGCAGAATGTGCTAAAACCTTAGCATCAACAAAAAGTGAAACTACTTTTCCCTGTTTTTTCATTGTTAACGTACTGTCACTATGGCAAGTGAGGCAATCGTCATTTGTTTGTGCGCTAAGTTTATTTACCGTTAATAAAAATAATAAGGAAAGAATTAGTAAAGTCAGAACACCATTAAAATTTACTTGTCCATATTTAGATTGGGATTTTTTATTTTTACTTACTAATTTTGAACTGAAGACCAACATAATTGCCTGCTTAATTTTTCTGTATTTTTTTTCTATTATTTTTAGATCGGAA
>JAJYZL010000090.1 GCA_021799965.1 bacterium
AAGCTAAAAAGTAAAACTGCTTATGTTTAGCTTTTTAAAGCGGACTCAGTAATTTAAGGAGGAAAAATGCAGAGAAATATACTCGTTATAAGTATTATTGCTCTTTTTGTTGCCTTTATGGGTGTTAAAGTTCTGGCGGCCAATTCGAGCATAAAGGGAAAAGTAACAGATGCAACTACCGGAGAAGCGCTTCTCGGAACCAATGTTATACTAGTAGGAACCGGTATGGGAGCGGCTGCGGATATAGAAGGAAAATATCTTATACCAAATGTTCCCGCCGGATCTTATACCTTGAGAGCTACATATATCGGTTACAAGACGGTAGCGATAAAAATACAATTAAAAGAAGGACAACTACTCGAAGAAAATTTAAAACTTGAACCAGTTGGGATGAAAGGGAAAGAAGTGGTTGTGACAGCACAGGCAAGTGGGCAAAATTCAGCCATCAATCAACAACTAGCCTCTGATAAGATTGTGAATGTGGTTTCCGCGGCTCGGATCCAGGAAATGCCGGACGCAAATGCTGCGGAATCTATTGGCAGATTACCAGGTGTTTCTATAATTAGATCTGGAGGAGAAGGATCTGAGGTTGTTATCAGGGGATTGGCACCGAAATACAATCAGATCATGATTGACGGAGTTGAGATGGCAGCGACTGGTGACTGGGATAGAAGTACCGACTTAAGTATGATTTCCTCAAACATGTTGCAAGGTATTGAGGTTTCGAAAACAGTTACACCTGATATGGATGCTGCTGTTCTAGGGGGAGTGGTAAATTTTCAAATTAGAAATGCAAAAAAAACTTCTACAGGTGCGCCTGAGATCGGTCTTCTTGTCCAGGAGGGATATAAGGATATTCTGAATTCTTATAGCTCCTATAAGTTTGCTGGAAGCATTGGTGACAGGTTCTTCAACGAACGTTTCGGAGTCTTTGTGCAGGCGGTTGTTGAAAACGTAAATCTTTCATCAGATCAATTTGGTGGTAGCTATGATATTTTGACAAAGAATATTAACATACCTAATCCAGTAATTCTTAACAGCCTAAATCTTTCCTTTAATCCTAGTGACCGTCAGCGTTACGACGGTACGGTTGTAATGGATTATAAGTTACCTGATGGAAAGATTAACCTGATTAATTTCTTTAGTAAGAGCAATACTAAGACAGATTCCTACTCGAAGAATTATGTCCTGGGTGGTTCTATAAACTATGGGGCAGGCTCTACCCTCAACACATTGAACACCATAACAAATATTCTTGACTTTGAACAAAGCCTTTTTTCATTCAACCTAGATGTAAGGCTCTCTCATGCATACTCAGAGAATGTTACACCCGATAGTTGGAACGTAATTTTTACACAGACTCCAGCGGCAATTAGTAATATCCCACGATACGAAAACCCGGAGCTGATTGCTCAAACGGCCGCACTTAAAACAGATTTGAACAGCACGTTTTTCAATACAGTTAGCGAGGCTAATAGTTTTTCAAAGCAACGGAATTTTTCAGGCTCGGTTGACCTTGAGAAGAGCATCGTTTTTTCAGACTTAATCACGGGTTCATTCAAGGCTGGAGGACAGTACCAATATTCTGATCGTGGATATGAATATAACCCAGCGGGTGGGGCAATATATTATCCGGGAACTGAGGTTTTCCGAGCGGCGATTATTAGAGCCTACCCCTGGATGACACAATCGCCGTATAACATCAATCCTAACGGGTCTCAACAAATTCCCATCACAGTATTCTCGGATCCAGGTTTCAATTACGGAAAATTTCTTAATGGTCATTATTCGTTGGCACCTGCACTCAATCTTGATATGATACGGCAATCGAAAGATATTATAAAAAATATATCCGAAGCTCAAGGCTGGGATTTTTTACCCAGTTCTTACGGTAAGATTGCCAGTTCTTATTCCGGGAACGAGTATCGACGCGCCGGTTACATAATGGCAACTGTGAAAATTGGCTCTCAACTAACGATTATACCCGGAGTACGGTACCAAGGTCTTCAAACGTCATATACGGCTGCTCGGATTATGGCAGCAAACGCAGCTATTCCATATCCAAAAACATTTCCTCACCAGGACACAACTATCACTGAGTATCATGGATTTTGGCTGCCGGATATGAGTTTGATATATAAACCTTTTTCATGGTTCGATGTTCGGCTTGCTTATACCAATACAATTACTTATCCGGATTTTGTTAGCATTACACCGATGATTAGCGTTTTCTCATCGTCAGCCATCTGGCATAACTATGCATTAAAACCAGCACGTTCCCAAAATTACGATCTGCAGTTGTCCTCCTATACTAACAGTATCGGACTGTTGACGGCAGGAGCCTTCCTGAAACAAATTGACAATCTTATTTTCTCGCAAAGTAGTTACCTGACCGATCCCTCGCAGTATCCCGGGCTACCTAACAATACGAAAGGATTCCAAATCAGTACTAGTATTAATAATCCCTACCGTGTTGACGTCTGGGGGGCAGAGTTCGACTGGCAAACGCATTTTTGGTATTTACCGGATCCTTTGAAAGGATTAGTCTTGAATATCAATTATACGTACATATTCTCCAGTGCCAAGTATCCCTATACTATATTAAAACCCGGCGTACCGCCCTATTACCGTCCTATACAAAAGGACACATCGTATACAGACCGACTTTTAGATCAGCCGAGAGATGTCTTTAATCTCTCACTTGGGTATGATTATAAAGATTTCTCCACGCGTATCTCAATGATATACCAGGCAGACATTTTCAATAATACGAATTTCTGGCCAGAACTTCGTGTATCTAAAAGTAAATATTTTCGGGTGGATTTTTCAGTTAAACAAACATTACCGTGGTATGGGGTTGAACTATTCTTTGACATCAATAATCTTAACAGTGAAAACGATATATATGTTGTACGGGGATCAGGCTTCCCATCACTGGCCCAGGATTATGGTATGGCTGCGGACTTAGGACTTCGATGGAGATTACAATAACTTTTATAAAAAATAAAAAAGCCTGCAATAAAAATAAATACAAGTTGCAAGCAACATTAACCAAAATAGAAAGGAAATAATTATGAAAACAACATTAACTGCGATACTCTTAATCGCGATAGTGATGTTCTTCACCTTACCAAATCAGTCGTTTGCACAAGCGCCTGATACAATTATTGTCTCGGCGATGCCGCCAGGCAACCTTAATGTAGTTATCACTGGGGATACAACTGCATCAGGTCAGCGAAATAACCCTAATCGTGTATATATGCTGCAGCAGACTGGTGCGTTTGACTCAACGTATTTTATCACTGCTACGGTTTATTCAAATTTCAATTTGACTATCATTGGGAAAATAAATCCCACTACGGGACACCCTCCAGTGATCGCCCCATTTATTAATGCCGATAACTCATCGCCGTCAACTTATTTTGTGCCTCTGGGCGGCAATATCACCTTTAGGAATTTGTACTTTTCAGGTCAACGGGTTGACCAAACAAGTTCAACAGGCAGT
>JAJYZL010000091.1 GCA_021799965.1 bacterium
TTCTGGCGATGAAGCGACGACGGGCTATGGAAGGGTTGGCCCCAAGACAGCGGCTAAAATTAATCAATTATATGTTTTAGGAAAACAGTAGTTTAATAGAAATAATTCAGCGTCTATTAACCGACAGCAAATAAAAATCCATGATTATAGCCATGGATTTTTAATAACTTACCAAATTTTATTTTTTTTGTGCCCCCGGAGAGAATCCCTGCCTGCCGGCAGGCAGGGAACTCTAAGATTGTGTCCTCGGAGGGAATCGAACCCCCATCTTCTGGTTCGAAGCCAGAAGTTTTATCCATTAAACTACGAGGACTATAAAGGTGCGCGACGCACTCACATCCTCTGGCCCGCCCCCACACCAAAAGTTTTGGTGTGGGGGTGAAAAGCCAGATATCCTATCCGTTGAACGACAGGGGCGTTGCAAAATGTGTGCACCGCACTGTATAAAGTCTATTACAATTATTAGCAATTTCCAATTTATGAGATAAAAAAAGCAGCCCCCTCAGGAGGTATGGAGGAAGGGGGCTGCGGTATAATGACGGGGCGGTTTGTTGCCGCAAGAGATTGGCCTATTGTAATCAGGGGTTGTCCCTAATAAGCGTCTCTTTAAAGCAGGGTTGAATAATACTGCGTCTGCCTTATCGCTTCTCGTGCTTTGGGCAGCGGAAGCGAACCTCGTCAAATCTTTTGTTATTTAATTTGCTAATAGTTAATATGTCATTAAATAATTATTTTGTCAAAAGGACTGTTTTATGACTGCCAATAATTAGGTTATATTTATAAATGATGCAAGATATAGAAAAATCAGAAATAAAAACCGTTTCCGAAGCTTTATTAAAAGCCGGATTTGAAGCCTGTTTGGTTGGCGGTTGCGTTCGCGATATTTTGCTTGGCCGCGAGCCGAAAGATTGGGATATTACCACCAATGCAAAGCCTGAAGAAATTCAAAAAATTTTTCCGGACAGTGTTTATGAAAATAATTTTGGCACAGTTGGTGTAAAAACCGATTCAGATGATCCGAAATTAAAAATAATAGAGATTACCACATATCGTCTGGAGGGAAAATATACGGATAAGAGACATCCCGATGAAATAAAGTTTGCTAATACAGTAGAAGAAGATTTGGCGCGCCGGGACTTCACGGTAAATTCAATGGCATTGAGAATGAGTCTGGATAGGCCATTCGAATTAATTGACCCATTCGGCGGGATTCAGGATTTGACTGGAAAGACTATTAAGGCAGTTGGAAATCCGGAAGATCGTTTTCAGGAAGACGCGTTAAGAATGATGCGCGCGGTTCGCTTTATGGCACAGCTGGATTTTAAAATAGAAGAAAAAACAGAAGCCGCGATTAGGAAACACGTCGGACTTTTGGAATTTATATCTCACGAAAGAATTCGCGATGAATTTTCAAAAACAATAATGACGTCGGATGCCGAAGGGGGGGTCGAAAAAATGCAGGAGTTGGGAATTTTAAAATATGTAGTTCCTGAATTGGTTGAGGGCGTAGGAGTTTCGCAAAATCAGCATCATATTTTTACTGTCTTTGAACATAATTTGAAATCCCTTGATTATGCGGCAAAGAAAAATTTTTCTTTAGAAATAAGATTAGCCGCTTTACTCCACGATATTGGAAAACCAAAAAGTAAGCGAGGTGAAGGACCGGATGCAACTTTCTACGGACATCAGGTCGTTGGCGCAAGAATCGCGGCTCGGGTTTTAGATAGAATGCATTTTTCAAAAGAAATTACGGAGAAGGTTATTTTGCTTATTCGCGAGCATATGTTCGTTTACGACCCGGAAACCGTGACTGACGCTGGAGCCAGGCGTTTGCTAAGGCGTGTTGGTACGGAAAATATTGAGGATCTGTTTATGTTGCGCGAAGCGGATAGAATTGGTTCGGGCGTACCCAAGGCTCAGCCTTATCGTTTACGTCACTTAAAATTCCGAATTGAAAAAGTAAGCAAGGATCCGATAAGCGCAAAAATGATTAAGGTTGACGGTGCGGATATAATGCGTGAATTGAATATACCGCCTGGTCCTAGAATAGGATGGATATTAGCAATTCTTCTTGAAGAAGTCCTTGATGATCCGGCAACAAATAAGAAGGAGTATTTAACGAATCGAATTGGGGCGCTCGGTCTTTTAAAGGACGACCAGCTGGCCGAAATGGCGAAATTTGCCAAAAAATCTGCAGGAGAAGCTCAGACTAGGGTTGAAGAGGAGATAAAGAAAAAATACTACGTTTAATAACGCAGTATTTTATTTAAATTGTTTTTTGGTAGCTTTCAAGAATATTCAGTCCCGCAAAAATAATTTCAATTACTATGAGCGCCTGCCCCAGACTTACTAAAATGGGTAAGTTTATTAATAAGGAGAGCAGGAGAAATCCATAACTCATAATCCAGCAGAAAAACTGCAGTCTGCCAATGACAGAGGCCTGCAGATTGTCCAGTGAAAAATTTTCTATAAGCACTTTATTTTCTTCATCGGAAATATTTTTTAGATAATTGAGAACGAAATCTTTTAAGCAGATCCAGGCAAGCAGTATTTGAAGCGCCCAAACAATTATTATGATTTCTGGACTCAAGAGCTTGTAGCTGTAAATTAGATAAGAACTCCACAATACCAAAAAGCCGTCCCTGATGTGATCGAGCCACGTGCCCTTTATGGTTACATCATCATTGTTGCGGGCGGTGGGGCCATCAATGGCATCGGTTATAGCTGCCAGAGCTAATATCATCAGTTGCGATTTAATGCTGTGATTGGCCAGATACATCCAGATGGCAATAAAAACTAAAACAAAGCCGGTGTACGTGATATAGTTTGCGGTTATTCCGGAACGTTTAAATAATTTGGTCAGCGGCTGCAGCATCCAATCGCGCCAATTTTTTTCAAGAGCGGTTATAAAATCATCTTTTCTTCTGATGATTATTTTTTTGATTTTATGATTATTTTCCATTACTATAGTTATAGTATAAATTATAGTATAAAGTTTGACTGCGGTTTATCGGACTGTCGTATAACGGTAGTATACACGCCACGTCCTCACACCAACATATCGGAGTGTCGTATAACGGCAGTATACACGCTTCGGGTGCGTGTGGCCTGGGTTCAATTCCCAGCACTCCGACTTATAAGTTAAGTTGGTGTGGGGATGAAGGTGCGTGCGGCCTGGGTTCAATTCCCGGCAGTCCGACCAATTAATTGCTTTTATGAAAGAAGATAATAAAAAAACTTCTTGGGGAAATGTTGCCGAGTGGTATTCGGATTTATTGGAAAAGGAATCTGGAACTTATCAAAAAGATTTGATTTTGCCGAATTTGCTTCGCTTAATGGAGATTAAAAAGGAGGAGATGATTTTAGATTTGGCCTGCGGTCAGGGTTTTTTTAGCCGAGAATTTTTAAAGAACGGAGCAAGGGTTATTGGCGTTGATGTATCACGGGAGCTCATTCATCTGGCCCGAGAATTAACAAAAAAAGAATTACCAGATACAGATC
>JAJYZL010000092.1 GCA_021799965.1 bacterium
AAAAAATCTGGCTTGTGTTTTCCGCCAATGTTTTTTATTCCAAACATATTAAGATGAACTATTTGGTAATTTTATTTTTCCGTTAAAAATTACTTTATCAACTTCGGTGTTTTTCAATAAAACTAAATTGGCAAAATATCCTTCTTTTATCAATCCCCTCTCTTTCAATCCGAAGATCTGAGCGGGCTGCGATGTTATCTTTTTAATTATTGATTCAATTGGTATTCCCTGCGAGGAAAGAATTTCTAAATATTTAGTGAATGTAGACGTTCTCCTTTCCATTTTTAATTCTCTGCCCATTTTTGACCTGAGCGTGCTTGCACTATTTGTGCCGATTAATGACCTGGGATGATTTAAAAGTAAACTAACAGCATCTGCGCTTAAAGCTTTCGACATCAGCCTGGCCCTCATTTTTGTCGATTCCATAATATCCAAAATAACCGACACGGCATCTTTTTGTCTGTTTTGCGAAATTTCTAATAGGCTTTTTCCAATCAATGATTCCTGATCTCTGGCATCGGCTATTATGAGCTCTTCCAAATTCATTGTCTTAAGTTCCTGAGCTATCTTCTTTTGCTTATCCGGATCTTTGATATTTTTTAACATCACGTCGGCTGATTCATTTTGCGCCCAATATGGCAAATAGCTGTAAATCGGAAAAATAGTTTCGGTAAACGGATTAGTATTAAAATAAACATTTGAATCAACCAAGCTCTTGTCGATCAAATTTAATGCCTCGTTAAACTGTCTTTCATATCCCCTAAAAGAGCGCAGATGGCTTATTACGGTCTTAATTCCTGTATCCTTGCTCATTAATAAAGTTTCTTCGACTGATCGAACCAGTCCATCTCTTTCATCCCGAAGATGCGTGGTATAAACTCCGCCTCGTTTGGCGACAAACGAAACAATCTTCTTTATTTCCGCATAAGGCGTAAATTTGGATTCTAAAAATCCTAAGCCGGTAGAAATTCCTAAAGATCCCTCGTTCAAGGCCTGATTCAAAATTTTCAAAAAAATCTGAATTTCCGGTTCCGTCAAATCTCTTATCTCTGTACTGCCAACAATATCTCTTCTGATAGTCGAATATCCGGCCAGCGTTTCAAAATTTACCTCCAAATTTATTCTTTGCAGAACTTGTTTCAATTCCCGGACAGATACCCAATCCACATTTATTCTTTCGGTGTCAGCCCACTGATCCAGTGACGCCAATGATCCATATATTAATGGCGCCAACGAAGCACCGCACTGGCCGCCTATCACAGTAGTAATTCCCTGATCTACAAAATCTGTTTGCGCGGGATTAGTAAACAAACCCAAATAATGATCCGAATCATTGTTTACATCAATAAAGCCAGGAACAGCTGTCAGCCCCAGTCCGTCAATAACTTCATCTGTCTTTTTTTTGGTAAAATTTTGACCTATAGCGGAAATTTTCTGGCCATTTATCAATATATCTCCCAAAAAAGGCTTGGAACCGCTGCCGTCTACAATCTTTACCTGTTTAATAAGAAGCATATCTAAAATTATATCATTTTTACGGTACAAATATAAAAAATCTCCGGAAAAATATCCGGAGATTTTTTATATTTTATTGTTTTTTATATTTCGTGTCTTTCTGTGCCATATTTCATCCTTGATAAATTTTTTATGTCTTCTCTGGCCGCCGGATTACCTTTTACCGGTGGAAGCGTCTTGATATTAAATGGCTTGGAAGTTTCATTGTTTATCATAATTTTTACGTAAGCATTGAAGTTATCCATGTTAATCAGATCGCTCTTAGTGAAAATGGGCGCAAATTGCTTTTCTAAAAATTCCGCGTCATTCGGACCAACACGAAAAGATATAATTGATCCCACGTTGCCAAAAACAGAATCACGGATCTTTTCCTGAAGCTGAGCTATAAATTGATGCGCAATTATCAAATTAAGACGATATTTTCTGGCTTCAGAAAGGATAGTAACTATAGAATCCGTAGTAAAATTCTGAAACTCGTCTATATAAAGATTGAAATCTTTTCTTTTTTCTGTCGGCATATCAGCGCGGCCAAAAGCAGCCATCAAAATTTTTCCGACAATTATCATTCCCAGTAATCCGGCGTTCAAATCCCCTATCTTTCCTTTGGATAAATTAACTAATAAAATTTTACCGCTATCCATTATTTCCCTGAAATTCAAAGCCGATTTAGATTGGCTGATAATCGGACGCATATAATCATTTGAAGTAAAGCCGGTGAACTTTGAGGTAATGTACGGTGTGATATTTTGAAGCGAGGCTTCTCCGCCGGCGGCAAGCGCCTCTTTTTCCCAGAAATCCTTAACAACACTGTCCTGACAGCGCTCTAATTTTGCCTGCCTATACTCAGAATCGGCAAAAATACGAGGCACGTCCATAAGCGTAGGAACTTCGTATTTTGCATCCCCCATAAGAAGCAAAAGAGATTGGCGCAAATATTGCTCAAACATTGGTCCGCCCGTGGCTTTGAGATCGTAAAGTTTATCAAAAATTCCCAATATTTCGTTGACTATAAAAGTTTTCTGTTCCGGCTTATCCAGATCGTACTCAAGCATATTAAGACCAATGGGCCTCATCAGATCCGATGGATCAAAGATTATCACATCGTCACGCCTATTTTCCGGAATCAAATCCAAAATATCCTCAACTAAATCTCCATGAGGATCTACAATTGCAAATCCCTTTCCGCCAGACGCATCGCTGGCGGCCATATTTTTAAGCAATACAGATTTTCCGGTACCAGTTTGACCGATTATGTAAATATGCCTGCGCCGGTCATCTTCTGAAATATAAACCATCCTCTCTTCTTTTCTGAAAACACTTTTTCCTATTAAAACTCCGTCTTTGGGAAGATTGGACGGAGGCGGAACTTCGTGGAATTTTATCCATTTTATTCGTGGAATTTCAGTTGAGGAAGTCGGAAGATGGAAAATACTCGTTAATTCATCAGTGCCTAATATCATCGCCTGACTTTCATCAAATTCGCGGAAAATGTATTTGAAAATAAAATCACTTTGATTGCGCGGTTTATTTGGCCTCAATTCATTACGAAGCGGAGCGCTAAATTGATCAAATGAACCAGCTAGCCCGTTCAACATTTATTCGGCCCTGAATTGGCTGGGAGCAGAAACAATAAGCCTGACGTTAACTGAAAAAACCGGCTTAGATAATTTTTTTTCAATTGCCTTAATAGCTTCCTCGTCAATAACAAGCGGCTCGCCGGGATTTTTGTTTTCTTTCTGCGGATTAAAAGCTCTTTGAATATCTTTAAGTGTTATGGCAACACTTTCAACTTTTAACGCCTCCTCAAATTTTTTACCTTTTTTAAGTTTCTCTATAACCCTTAATGCATTTTTCTTAAATTGTTTAGGTCCCGGTTTTATTATTATTTGCAAAGCCACGCCTTCACCCAAAGATTCGATCTTAGATAAATCGCTCAAAATCGGCAAAAAAGTATCGGTCTGAGC
>JAJYZL010000093.1 GCA_021799965.1 bacterium
AAAGTAACCCTTACCGGACAGCATTGTATCAAGTCTTGGAATACCTGTGGAAATTCTTTCTTTGGATGAAATGTTATTCAAGCCCAGCGAAGTGACAGGAAGAACAGAAAATCCATCCTCATCAATTAAGAAAGGATATTCGTTAGTGCCATGTGTTGAACCTCGATATTTCACAATTCGCAATCGCCGTATAGATGATTGTTCGGTAACGCGATGATCCAGCAAAATGACACAATCGGAAACATACTCTTCCAAACCCTGACGTGTCAATGTGCCATTGCCCCGTTCTCCGGTGACTACTGTAGTAACGCCTTTCTTTTTCAGCCAGCCGAATAAACGTCTTAGTTCTGTTCGTACGACAGTAGCGTTGGGCAGCGCTGTAAATAGTGATTCAATCGTATCCAGCACAACACGTTTTGCCTGGATACTTTCAATTGCATTGTGAATGCGTACAAACAAACCTCTCAAATCATATTCACCGTCCTGTTCGATTTCTCCCCTTTCAATGTGAATGTGCTCAAGCCAAATCTTTTTATTTGCAACAAGCCTATCCAAATCAAAGCCTAACGAAGAAACGTTTGCCGTTAATTCTTTTTCAGTTTCCTCAAATGAAATAAATACGCCCGGTTCATTGTAAAGCGTAGCACCGCGAACAATAAACTCCATGGCAAATAGTGTCTTTCCACAACCAGCGCCTCCGCATACAAGTGAGGGCCTTCCTTTCGGTAATCCACCGCCAGTGATTTCATCAAATCCTTGAATACTTGTGGGCGATTTTGGCAGCATCATTCGCTGAAATTCTAATTTCTTTTTTTTCATAAGATTTAACTCCGGAAATGTCAATAATTCAGTAATATCTATTAATTCTATTTCTCTACATTCAAATATTACAAATAACTATAATACTCGTCACTCACCCAAAGGGATGAAAAAGGGATTAATCCTTTTTAATTATCAGTTATCAATAGTGATGAAAAAGAACGTTAAAATCGGAAGAAATAAATTTGACTTATTTTTCTTTATATCGGATCGTATAAGTGAATTGGGAATTAGAATTTGATATTCGGATAAAAATGTCTTAATTTAAATTATATAAATAAAAGGTTTCTTATGTTTAGACAACTACCAAGGACGTTAGTAATAGGAAGCACAGTAACACTATTAATACTTATTTTTATTTATTTATTTACTAAGCTTCCTACAGGAGGAGAGAATAAAAGTGCGGGACAAATTTCATACAGCGGAACTGATAAATGCGCCACATGTCATAAAAGAGTTACCCCCGATATTGTAAATCAATTTGCTATTAGTACAATGGCAAAAGCAGGTGTTAGATGTACAGACTGTCATGTTGTTGAACGCTCTAACCCGATGGGAAAAGAACATGAAGGATTTTTCATCACTGTCTCACCTACTCCAAAACAATGCGCAAAATGTCATCCCGCAGAAACAACACAGTTTGAGCACAGCAGGCACGGCGGTCCGGCGTGGGTAGCATTAAGCGGATTTTCGGATTTTACTGCCAAACAGAAAAAGATAGTTGAACAAATACCTGAAGTCAATCGAGGTCCAAACGGAATTATCACTGCGACAAGAAATTCACTTTTTGATATTGAAGGTACTTCTGTTACACCGGCTGCTTGCTTAACATGTCATTCAATTGGTAAGCCGAATGAAGACGGTAGTATCGGGAATTGCAATAAGTGTCACCTTCGCCATGAATTTTCCATTTCACAAGTAAGGAAACCTGAGATTTGCGGACAGTGCCATCTTGGACCCGATCATCCTCAAATGGAAATTTATCACGAATCAGCGCACGGAGTGATGTACCAAACGGAAGGGTCTAAATGGAATTGGGATCAGAAACCGGGAAGGTTAACAACAAGTGATATGCCGGCTCCTACTTGTGCTACCTGCCATATGAGTGGATTCGGTAATCAAGGCACTACCCACGACGTAGGCCAAAGATTATCTAAATTTTTATTTGCAGCCGTTACAACAGACAGACCAAATGCATTTGAAGGACGTGAAGCAATGAAGTCCATTTGTGCAAATTGTCATTCCTCTCAATTTGTTGATGAACAATATGCAAAGGCTGATAGTGTAACTGCATTTGTAAATTCAAAAGTTGAAGAAGCAAATCAAATAATGCAGGGCTTGGTTAAAGACGGAATTATTTCGGATAAACCTTTTGCTAATACAATTAGTTTTGATGCATTTGATTTATGGCATTTCTATGGAAGGACAGCCAAATTCGGTGCATATATGCAAGGACCCGATTATGTTCAATGGCATGGCGTCTATCCCCTGCTTAAACAACTTGCAAAGGTAAAAGAAGAAGCCGCACTCCTTCGTGCTGCGCACAAACACGGAGGGAAAATATGAGCAAAATAAATATTTTTCACTTAGCCAGCATTAAACTTCCAATGGCAAAGAATCGTTTACTTTTGATTTTTGTCGGAATAAATTTAATGTTTACCGGAATCGATGTAGCGCTTGCTCATTCAATAAATGATTACATCCCCATTTACGAATGGATACCTATCATGTATTTTCCTTTCGGTGCACTTTCGTGTTTGATGGTTGCGTTCCAAACCCAGCCGAAAAAGTGGACTGCATTAGTTCATATTGTGCTTATGTTAATAGGTATATTGATCGGCGTTCTCGGAACAGCATTCCATGCCAACGCAGTACTTAACCCGGCAGGGTATTTAACCTGGGCCTGGGTTGTATTCGGATCACCTATTTTAGCACCGTTAGCTTTTGCTGGAATTTCATTGCTCGGATTATATGCAATCACCGAAGAAATAAATAATGAACCCGGTTTGCTTCAAGTTCCAGGGCTGGGAATATTTAAGGCTCCGATCTCAAGAGACAGACATTTTCTTTGGCTTGTTGGTTTGGGATTTGCCGCAAGTGCAATAACTTCGATTATAGATCATGCGCAGTACGGATATACATTTTATAAGATGATTGCAATTGTCTACGGATTGTTTGCCGCTTCAGTTGTCATATACCTTGCAATTGCAAAGGAATGGTCAAAGGGGGATGAAGTTGTTTATCTCTGGACAATGATTGCTGCAGTAATAGTTGGCGTACTTGGTTTCGGGTTTCACCTTTCAGCTGATCTTGCGGGAACGGGTGCAATAAGCCTTGAAAGGATTTTAGCATTTGCTCCAATCTTAGCGCCATTGTTATTCAGTGATCTCGGAATGCTAGGACTATTAGTTGTAGCTGAAGAAAGTAAATAAAATCATAAAAAGTAAATCAAGTTTAATTGCTAGTTTTTAGAAGTGCCCTTAAGTCAGAATAGTATAGATTTATTTGAGCAGGCTGATAATTTCCGCAAGTGCTACGGCATTATTAAGTCTTGGCTCTTTTGATGAATAGAGGAGGGTTAAAGTACCTTTTTCTTTTTCCAGTTTCTTTATTTGATCAAGAAGTTTTTCTTTCCCTTTGAGTTCAGCTTTATACT
>JAJYZL010000094.1 GCA_021799965.1 bacterium
CGAGACCGGAACAGTCTGAGGTGGAACTTGGAATGGAGACATAGACTGTATTATGAGTACCCATGGCAGTGCTGGAGCCTCCGAAAGACTGGAAGAAGAGAAGAGCTTGGTTTATCTGGTTTATCTCGGTAACTCTGTTGGCATCCCTGCTCTGCTTTACCATCTGAGCTGGGTTTATGACTAGAAGAGTGACTGTGGCTAAGACAGCCAAGATACCTATGACTATGAGGAGTTCTATGAGGGTGAAGCCCGTTAGAGATCTCGGTTTTTTGTTTTTATTGAAATTATTGATTGGCGAGTGAAACATGGAATTAAATTAATACCCATTGATTAAGATCTCTAACGGGGTGAAACCCTTTTTCTTCTTTATAGAAAATTTAAAAAAGTCTTTAAAAAACATCGTTGTTTTATATAAAAGATATTATCTATTATAACAAAAAACTACCTTATCGCTGATTTTGGAATAATTGTTTTCACAGTGACTTCAAAAATATCCGGATTAAGATCTGGGTCTCCATCTATTGCCAACTGCAATCTCCTCATCGTTTGATTGTGCAAAAAATAATGCCACCATCTTGTAAGTGCGACTTGAGGAACGATGAGCGTTAAACGATCATTAGCCCACCTTTTATCAGTGCTCTTCAAAAAATTTATGATCGGATTAACCAAGTCGCGATATTCAGAAAATAATACGTCTATTTCTATATCCGGCGCATACTTTCTCCATTGCTGTTTTAAATCTTCTCCCTCGGCTCTATCCGTGGCAATGTGCAAAGCTAAAATCCTTGCCGGCTGAAAAGATCTGGCCATTTTTAATGCGTACAAAGCACCCATATCCATAGCTTGCACCAAGATTATCATGGTTTTTTCCGGCATTATTTCCGGCAGCATATTGTTTTCCAAAGATAAGATATTAGCGGTTCTAGTGTAATGTTTTTTAATCCCCTTCATTATAAAAACTATCAAAACAACCGCCGGAATAAGAATCCAGGCCCCGATTAGAAATTTTGAATAAAGAACAATAAAAAAGACTATGATGGTCGAAATAAATCCGGCGCCGTTGATCAATATTTTTTTTAATTGCCCGTACCCTTTTTTAAACCAATGAATGATCATGCCAAATTGGGATATAGAAAATCCCAAAAAAACACCCACCGCATAGAGCGGAATAAGGGCATGGACACTGCCTTGCGACAAAAATATCAGTAACGAAGCAAATAAAGAAAGTAAGAAAATACCATTAGCAAAGACAAGTCTTGAACCAAGGTTTAAGAACTGCGTCGGAAAGTAACCATCGTGAGCCAACTGCGAAGCAACACGGGGAAATCCGGCAAAGGGGGTATTTGCCGCCAAAAGCAATATCAATGCCGTAGAAAATTGGATAAAGTAATAAATAATATTGTGATCGAACAAAAGACGAGCTATTTGAGAAATAATTGTTTCGTTAGCGATTGGGACCACCTTAGCCCAGAAAGCCAGCGATGAAATGCCCAAAAATATAATACCCAGTACTGTTGCCATCCACATTAAGGTCTTAGCCGCATTTTTCGATTCCGGCGCCTGAAATGCTCCTACACCATTAGACGTCGCTTCAATTCCAGTCATTGCAGCGCAGCCAGAAGCAAAAGCGTGCAATATCAGAACGATTCCTAATGCGCCGATGGGTTCCATTGGTATGGCGGTAACATGACTAACCGGAAAAGTTCCATTTAAAAATTTCCACGCTCCGTAGCCGATCATAATAAAAAACGACGCCAAGAAAAAATAAGTGGGTAAAGCAAAAAGCTTTCCTGATTCTCTAACTCCCCGCAAATTTGCCCAGGTCAGAAAAATGATAACTACTATTCCTAAGGCCACACGATGAGGATATATTTCCGGAAAGGCGGATGTTATTGCCGCAATTCCAGCGGTCGTAGATACCGCAGCGGTTAAAACATAGTCTATTAGTAACGATGCTGCCCCTATTAATGCCGGATACTCTCCAAGGTTTTTTATTGCAACATTGTAAACCCCACCCCCTTGCGGATATTCATAGATAACCTGCCTATACGAAAAAGCAACCACAAATATCAAAGCCGCAATAGCTAATGCTATATACACGGACACAATAGACAATGAAGCCATGCCAGCAACAAGCACCAATAAAATTTCTTCTGTGGCGTAAGCAGTGGACGATAAAGCATCCGAACCAAAAATAGCCAGACCCTGCAAATTCGTCAATTTTTCCATAACGATCGCAGACGTGGCCAAGGGTTTGCCTAACAGCTTTTCCCTCAAGTTCTTAAACACCCTCAAATTATAGCAAAACGACCAATTAATAAAAAACCCGCACCTGGTAAAACCAAATGCGGGCTAATTGCGACGGTCGGCTAATCCAGCCGCCGCAGAACCACCTCGCGGAGCCTCTTGAAGAAGAGAACTTTCGTATTGTGCTTGGTTCCGAATATTCTGTACAACTCGAGCTGCACCATATCGGAAGGCCAGGCTATCCCGCGCTTCTCGTTTATTTTCAGCACGAGGATGCTGCGCCGGTCGAACTTTTTCGGATACTGCTTTATCTTGTCCACCAAGATGTTGCGCCAGCGTAAGAAGCTTTTTCTTTCCGCGGATTTAAAGATTATTTTTCCGCGATTCTCGTCACGCCTTTCTGCTACGTTTTGCATTTTAATTCCTCCGTTATTTAGCTGACAAAGTACAAACAATGATAGAAAAATATCATATTAACAGCAAAAAGTCAAGCTGTTAAAAAAATAAAAAACTCCATTTACTACCCCTAGCTCATTAGTAGGTGGGAAAGTTCAGTATTTTGCCACGGCAAGATACGATTTACTCTCCCTTTTTAAAACGATTAATCTGGGGGACAATGGAGTTTTCTAAACCTTGTTTAATACTTCAAGGTTAACTTTATTATACCATTTCTGTGAATTGTTTGTTATCAATCTGTGGATAACTATTTTTCAGGTAATTTAATCATTTATACCGTCAAAATTTACGTCGTAAAGTATTCTATCGCGAACATTTTTGTAGCTAATCACTTCTTTTTCGGAAAACCATACTTTAATTTCATATTCAGAATCAAACTGACTGGAAGAAGCGTGAACTAAATTCCGCACCGCTCTATTGCCACTATCGGCTAAAGCATAAGAATCAACAGTATAGTCTCCCCTAACGGTTCCCACGGCTGATTGTAAGGGCTCGGTTGAACCGACTAATTTCCTGGTAATCGCGATAGCTTGATTTCCCTGCAAAACTATTGCCACTACCGGACTGGAAGATAAAAATTTTACTAACCTATCGATAATTTCCTGGCCCTGAGTTTTGGGATCAACCTTAACTTCAATGCCCGATTTTTTTTGTCCTTCTATTGAACGCTGTCCCAAAGCCACA
>JAJYZL010000095.1 GCA_021799965.1 bacterium
CTTTGCTATTCTGGCCCAGTGCGTAGCAAACCACAGTCCGCTAAAAACCCAAAACGGAATTTCGACCTCCCACTCTTGGCGCGTTAAGCCGGTTCCAATCTTGCAAGTTATGAAGTACTTCCCGCCTTTCTCGCGAATTCTCAATTCGGTATCTTCATCGAAAACAAGATATCCCTGACGGATGAGAACGCCCTTATCTCTTTTGACCTCGCGAGGAAAATGAAAAAGTTTGAACTTCCTTTCAATTTCCGCCATTTTACTGCCTCCTTAATTTAAAGTATGTGCTATCTTTAATATTTTAAGAAAAGCGCTATTTAGTCAAGTATGGTTTTAGATATTTTCCCGTATGTGATTTTTTAACATCAACTACTTCCTCTGGTGTTCCCGTAGCAATTATTTTTCCCCCTCCGGATCCGCCCTCGGGTCCCATATCAATTATGTAATCAGCTGTTTTTATCACGTGCATATTGTGCTCAATTACTATTACCGAATTACCCTTATCCACTAATTTTTGCAAAACTTCCAAAAGCATTTTCACGTCTTCATAATGCAGTCCGGTTGTCGGCTCATCCAACACAAACACCACATTTCTGGCCATAGGTTTTGCCAACTCTTTGGATAATTTTATGCGCTGAGCTTCGCCGCCCGAAAGAGTCGTAGCGCTTTGCCCCAGCTTTATATATCCCAAACCGACTTCTTTTAAAACCTTAAGTACATCGGTTATCTGATAAATTTCCGAGAATAATTCATAAGCTTCATCCACGGTCATATCCAAAACTTCAGCAATATTTTTACCTTTATATTTCACCTCCAAGGTTTCTTTATTAAATCTTTTACCGTGACAAACGTCGCATTTTACAAGCACGTCCGGCAAAAAATGCATTTCAATTATTTTCATACCGGCACCCTCGCAAGCCTCACATCTTCCGCCCGGGCGGTTAAAAGAAAACCTGCCCTTTCCATAGGCGCGCTCTTGAGCTTCGGGAAGCATAGAGAACAAATCACGGATAGGCGCCCACACCCCGGTATAAGTTGCCGGATTAGACCGCGGTGTCTTACCTATCGGAGACTGATCGATTTCTATAATTCTTTTTACATATTCAGTCCCGAAAATTTTTGATATATTTTCAAGATTATTAAAACCGCCTATCCTTTTCTGGACATTCCTGGAAAATATATTTTCTACCAAAGTTGATTTTCCGCTGCCCGAAACTCCGGTAATGCAAACAAATCTGCCGAGAGGAACTTCAAAATCAAGATTTTTAATATTATTTGAAGAAGCTCCGATTATTTTTATAGATCCTTTATCTTTATCACGTCTTCTGCCGGGCAGCTCAATTTCCTCCTTTCCGGTTAAGTAATCAATGGTTAATGATTTTCCGGCGGGCTGTTTCAAAACGGCAGGCATATCTCCGGACTTTACGATAGTTCCGCCTTTTACTCCCGGTCCTGGACCAATATCAACCAAATGGTCAGCGCTTAAAATCACGCGCTCATCATGCTCCACCACAATCAAAGTATTTCCATAGTCGCGGAGCTGTTTCAATAATTTTAAAAGACGTTCATTGTCTCTTTCGTGTAATCCTATTGTCGGCTCATCCAAGACATAGAGCGTTCCGGAAAGTTTAGATCCTATCTGGCTAGCCAGGCGGATACGCTGCGATTCTCCGCCGGAAAGAGTACCCGACTATCTATTTAGAGTTAAGTAGTCCAAACCAACCTCCAATAAAAATTCTATACGGGAAACGATTTCTTTCATCACATTTTTAGCTATATTTTTTTCATTCTCAGAAAACACATCGTCTAGTTCAGCAAAAAATTCGTAGGCCTTATCTATCGTCAAAGAAACCACTTCGTGGATATTTTTATTATTTATTTTTATGGCCAGCACTTCTTTTTTAAGACGCGCCCCATTACAAACCTCGCAAATCTTTGTTTCATCAAAAAAATCTCGCCCTAAACCATGGCAGGCTTCGCAGGCGCCATAAGGACTGTTAAAAGAAAACAATCTCGGTTCTATTTCCGGAAAAGCAAAGCTATCATGCGGACAAGTCCAATGAGATGAAAATAAAACTTCCTCGTTATTCGCAAATGCCGCAATCACCAATCCCTTGCCATAATCCAACGCTGTTTCCACTGCTTCAAAAAGCCTCGTTTGATCGCTGGCCAAAACTTTATCAACTATCACTTCAATAGTATGCATTCCGTAGCGCGACATTTCTATTCTTTCATGTAAAGATTTTATTTTTCCGTCTATCCTCACCTCGCCGAAGCCATCCTCAAAAAGATTTTGCAATAATTGGAAGTATTCGCCTTTTCGGCCACGGACGATAGGCGCGATAATCGTAGCATAAGCGGATTTATTTTTAGCCGCATTTTTCTGGATTGATTCCACCATTTCTTCCAAGCTCATTTTTTTAATTGGCCTGCCGCATTCCGGACAAAAAGGCTGCCCAATTCTGGCATATAAAACTCTCAAATAGTCATAAATTTCCGTAAGCGTGGCCACGGTTGAACGCGGATTATGCGAATGAGCTTTTTGATCAATGGCAATTGCCGGAGACAATCCCGTAATTTCATCCACGTCCGGCTTCTCCATCTGGCCCAAAAATTGCCTGGCATAAGGAGACAGCGATTCAATATACCTTCTCTGCCCTTCCGCAAAAATAGTTTCAAATGCCAAAGACGACTTGCCGCTGCCGGAAAGCCCCGTAAAAACAACCAGTTTATTTTTCGGGATCTCCAGATCAATATTTTTGAGATTATTGACCCGCGCTCCCTTTATAATTATTTTGTCTTTCATAAAATTTAATACAAATCTACGAATTTATACTAATCAGCGAATGACTGCAAATTTTTTTCTTTCTTATTCGTTGTCATTCGTTATTATTCGTTCATTTGTATATTAGTATTATTAATTACTCAAATTCCCTTATTTCTTTTGTAATCGTCTTTGGCTTAATATGGTGCTTCTTGTTATAAGCCACTTGAATCTCGCGTCGACGTTCAGATTCTTTTATGGCCCGCTTCATTGATCCGGTAATGTTATCCGCATACAAAATAACTCTTCCCTCTACATTTCTCGCCGCGCGGCCCATTGTCTGAATAAGAGATGTTTCTGATCGCAAAAATCCTTCGCTATCCGCATTCAATATCGCCACCAAAGAAACTTCCGGAAGATCCAGCCCTTCGCGAAGCAGATTGATACCTATCAAAATATCAAATTTCTTTTTCCTGAAGTCGCTTAAGATCTTGGTGCGGTCTATGGTTTTTGTATCGCTGTGCATATAAGTAGATTGGAATCCTTTTTCTAGCAGAAAATCATTCAGCTCCTCCGCCATCTTCTTGGTCAGCGTCACTATCAGCGTTCTCTCGC
>JAJYZL010000004.1 GCA_021799965.1 bacterium
TCGATTATTAATTCTGAATTTGAAAAAGAAACAGCCGAAACCTTATTTTTATCTCCGATGTCGCTCAAGGATTTTATATTCGGGAAACTTTTGGCATCCTTATCGCTCTGGGCGGCTGTGTTTGTGGTTGCTGTGCCGTATATTATCGTAGCTGCGAGCGGAACAAATCTTGCTTTGCCGTTTTTATTGTTTACTATAATTCTCGGGACATTGGGCATAGTTGGTTTTATAGGAATAATTTTTACCATATCTTTGCTATACCGGTCAGCTAAAAATACGCTAACTACTTCACTTATTTTGCTTTTGATTTTTTCTGTTCCAGCGTTTTTTTCTTCAACTCTGAAAAATAATACTGCGGCAATATGGTTCGGCAAAATCAATCCGGTAGATAATATTTTTTCATCTTTGGACAATGTTTTGGTGGACTATCATACATCAATAGCGCAGAATCTTAATTTTATTATTCCGTTGCTATTATTTTGTATTGCCAGTTTGACGGCGCTGTGGATTGTTTCCGGTGTTTTCAAAAAACAAGGAGTGATTAAATCTAACTAAAATGATGAAATTATATACTATTTTAATATCGGCGCTCACCGTGCTTTTATCGGTTAATTTCGCCTCGGCGGCCACAAGTAATTCGCTTTCATTTCGTATTCTTTCTTCAAGCAGTTTGAGCGGAACAGCCGGAGACTTTGTTACTGTACAAAGCCAGATTACCAATAGCAGCGATAAATCAATTTCTGGCGTCACCACATATCTTTCTTTGGTTGACACCGGAAATAAGCTGCCGGTTGATTTAGAGGACTGGAGTGCGGAAAAAGGGTTATTTATCGGCACCATATCCGCCGGACAAACTTTGCCACTTAATTGGAAAATACATTTTGTGAAGGCCGGCGAATATTCACTGATCGTTATTGCCGAAACAGCTGGCAGTAGTTACCCTCAGACGAGCGGTATTGTTAATTTTTCCGTGGCGCCAAAACAAAATCTTAACCCCGGCAAAGTTTTACCGGCGGCTCTGCTAACTCCCATTATTATTTTATGCATAATGGTTTTATTGACCTACAGAAGAAATTCCAAATTATCGGAATAATCAAACTTTATTAAAAATCATTTTTAATTTATTATTAAATAATTTTATGAGTGCTATAGAAAAAGGAAATTCAAATTTATTTATTCGGCGCATGTTAAATAAAGTTCCGGAAATCACTCTTTGGTTTTGGTTTATTAAAGTAATGTGTACGACTGTCGGCGAAACAGCGGCCGATTTTTTGAATGTCAATCTTAACTTCGGCTTGACTGGAACTTCTATCGTGACCGGTATTCTGCTCATTATTGCGCTTATATTCCAATTCAGAGCAAAGAAATATATACCGATTACTTATTGGCTCACAGTTATGTTTATCAGCGTTTTTGGAACGTTGGTGACTGATAATCTTACCGACAAGATTGGCGTGCCGCTTGAGACCAGCACTATTATTTTTAGCATCCTTTTGGCTAGTACTTTTCTTGTTTGGTATTTCTATGAAAAGACTCTTTCCATACATTCTATTTTCACCACGCGGAGAGAATCGTTTTATTGGCTATCTATTCTATTTACCTTTGCTTTAGGTACGGCTGCCGGAGATCTAATGGCCGAAGGACTGGCGCTCGGCTACGCGACAACCGGTTTTATCATCGCTGGACTTATAGCGCTTTTCGCGCTTGGCTGGAAACTCAAGATGAACCACGTTCTTTCATTCTGGATGATTTATATTTTGACTAGGCCGCTTGGCGCCTCTATCGGTGATTTTCTTTCCCAGCCGCATAAATACGGCGGCCTGGGACTTGGCGCGACTGTTACCAGCTTCATCTTTGTCGGCGGAATTCTGGGAATCGTAACCTATCTTTCACTCACTAAGAGAGATGTTATCGAAAAAGAACCAAAAGAAGAGATTAAAGAAGAAATCAAAGAGGATGCGACGAGGGGCGGTCTATGGCAAACAGCTATCGTTGTCGCTTCGCTTGTTATTGTTGGAATAATCGGCTACCATGTCCGCCAATCTGCCTTGCAGACTCCGATGACAGATATGACAAACACATCGGGGTCGGTCAGTGCGACAACCGGCGCGTCTACTCCAGAGCAGACTTCACCCCTCGGCGATCTTTCTTCGTTCCGGACTATCACGCAAGATACCCTGAATCTTTTGAATTCTGGTAATCAGTCTGGCGCTACTACTCGCATCGGCGATTTGGAATATGAGTGGGATAACGCGCAGGCCAGATTGAAGCCGAAAAATCCTGTAACATGGAGTATGATTGATGGTAAAATTGATACAGTGCTTAGGGAACTTCGCGCGATCCATCCGGATGTGGCGAGCGAAAAATCCGCGCTTCAAGCACTATTAGCAGCGCTTTAATATTTTCTAGTATTTATTTGTAAATATCTTTTATGACCATATCCAGAAAAAATAAATTATTAAAAATCTTTTTAATAGCATTCTTTGCTTTTATTATTTTTGTGTTATTTTATCATTCGGGATTTTCTTATGTCAGAAAACCGGTTCCTATGCCCACGGAAATTAATTTAAACTTTTTGACTCAAATTAATGATTGTTTTATTCCTGTAGCGGCAGTTTATGGATACACCCTGCGCATTACTACCGGATTCCGTTCAACAACGACGCAGGAATTGTTATACCAGCAAGGCAGAACTATTAACGGACATATTATTACCGAAGCCGAAGCGGGAAAAAGCATACATAATTATGGCTATGCGGTAGATGTAGTGGACAGATGGAGGGGATATAATATTAACTGGGATAAGTTGGTAAAGATAGGTAATTATTGCGGACTTGAATCGGGAGGCGAGGGCGATCTTCCTCACTTTGAAGAGAGGAGCGGCCTGACGACTGCTGATTTTGCTGCCGGATTAAGACCGCCTCTTCTGACCCTACCTTGTCCGATTATGGCCGATCGCGCAAGCGCCACATCTACGCACTCCTTAACACTAAAAGATTTAAATAATTGCGGAGCTCCTAAATTTTAATAATATAAAAATATAAAATAATATGACTTATCTCAAAAACAATTCTAATTATTCGGTAAGAAAAAGGGGATTTTCGCAACTGCTCGTTCTTGGATCAATTACGATTGGGGTAATATTGTTGGGCGTAGCCAGCCTTTATTTTTTACCGGGCAGCTCCAGCAATATTGATTCGGGAGCCAGCGCTCAAGGAAAGACAATTTCCAAAGATAACGGACAGTATATTTCTTTAACAAATGTTGCTTCTACTTCTCCGATGGTTGATAGTGCCAAACATTTAAGTCGGGTGCCGATTAATAATGAATCTGATTATTTAAAATGGATGACGGCGAATCTGCCGGAAACCAAAGACTATTTGACGGCAAAATGGGCCCGGTCTCAAGCTATAATATCAAATCATGATGCTTCCGACCCCAGGGTTATAGCCGCTTTTTTACTTGCTCCTCGTGAAGATTTTTTCCAGGCAAGCGGTCCGTCTCAGGCTTATGCTAAGCCCGCTGTTCCAATAGGCTATGGTCAGACAATTTCTGGACCTCATTTGGTATCCAGAATGACTCAGGCTATAGATCCCAAACCGGATCAAAAAGTGCTGGAAATCGGAACCGGCTCCGGCTATCAATCGTCTGTGCTTGCAGAACTTTCCAATCACGTATACACAATTGAGATCGTTCCAGAGCTTGCCCAAAAAGCCGACGAAGCATATAAAAAACTATCAAAGTATTATCCTGAATACGGCAATATTAAGCGTAAAAATGCTGATGGATATTACGGATGGGCGGAGTATGCGCCTTTTGATCGGATTATTGTAACCACCGGAATAGATCATATTCCGCCGGATTTGCTTAAGCAGCTTGCCCCGGGCGGCATAATGGTTATTCCCGTCGGTCCGCCGTCCGGTCAGACAGTTCTTAAAATTACAAAAAAAGTTTTAGCGGACGGCTCAGTCACTTTTACGCGCGAAGATATTTATAATGGCAAAAAAGTTATATTTGTGCCGTTTACTGCCGGTAATGGTGCGATTCATTCCACTGCATCCGATAATGTTCAGGCTCAATGAATAAAACCCCTCTTCATTATAGGTTGTTAGCGCTTTTTATTGTCTCGGCTGTATTAATCGCTTATGAATTGGCAGTTATGCGTACCTTTGCCGTGGGCAGTTGGTCAAATTTTGGTTCAATGGTAATCAGCATTGCTTTGTTAGGAATCGGCTTGGCTGGTACGCTGATGACATTTTTTAATGAACGCATTAGACAAAATGCGTCTCCCTGGATTAAATTTTCAGTTTTATTGCTTGGTCCGGCCATGGCGATTTCTCACGTAGTGTCGCAGTATGTTCCGTTCAATCCCGTAATGATCAGCGTGGATTGGATTCAGATAATCTGGGTCAGTTTATATTATGTGATTTATATGGTTCCGTTTTTTATCGGAGCCATTTTTGTCGGTGCGGTATTTATTGAATTGCAGGAATCAATGTACAAAGTTTATTTTTGGAATATGGCCGGTTCCGGTTTGGGAGGTATTATCATTTTGGCGCTTATGTACTTATTGCCTCCGGATAGGCTGATTGAGCCGCTCGTTATAATATCCGCTTTGGCATCGCTATTATGTTTTGTGCGGTTTGATTTGAAGGATAATCAATTTTATATGCCCCTGGTTCCATCCATAGCCATTGTAATTATTATGATCGCATCTATGGGCATCATCGCTGTTAATGGCCAAGTAAAAATTTCTGAATTTAAGCCAATAAGTTATGCGCGTCAGTTTGCCGATGCGAAACTGGTTTACCATTCTTACGGGCCAACAGGGGAATACCACGTTTATCAAAGTTCTTATTTTCATTTTGCGCCCGGCTTAAGCGATAACGCCAGCGTGAATGTAAAGTCTATGCCGGAAAATGCCTTTCTCGGTCTTTATGTTGACGGTCAGGGTCCGACTGGCATTATGCGCAAGTTAAATCCGGACGAAGAGACTTATATGGATTATTTGCCGATGGCTGCGCCGTATTTGCTATACAAAAATCCTGATGTTTTTTTGATAAAACTAGGCGGCGGTATCGGAGTTTCCAGCGCGCTCTACCATGGAGCTAAATCTGTATCAATTGCGGAGCCCGATGCAACGCTCATTCATATTCTCAAAGATGTTCCATTTTTCCGAGAATATACAGGAAACGTTTTTAACAATCCGCTAGTGCATATTTACAACACTGAGCCGAGAGCTTTTGCGGCCAGTACAAATCAACATTTTGATTTGGCTGAAATCGGCTTGATTGATTCCGTGGGTCTTTCTGAGACGGGCGGATATCAATTGGATGAAAATTATACTTACACAGCCGAAGGAATTGCCGGCTACCTTGGAACTTTGAAACCGGACGGCGTTCTTTCTATTACAGTTTGGAATAAGCTAGATCCTCCGCGCAACGTTCCTAAATTATTAACTACGGTTATAAACGGACTAGAATTGCATGGCGTCAAAAATCCGGACAAACACGTATTTGCTTTTGGTTCGCTGCTTTCCACCGCTACTATTTTGGTGAAGAATTCTGAATTTACTCCGTCAGATCTGCAGACTTTGAAGCAATTTCTTATCAAGACTTCGTTTGACCCGTATTATTATCCTGGTATGCCGGATCCCGGGAAAAATTTTGATGCTATTTTAAATAGCTATGCAAATGAATTTCAGCCTCAAGCAGCATCTGTTTCCGTAGGCACTGCTCCGCAGGATATGTATTACTACACAATGGATTGGCTGTTAAACGGCAAGGCCGATAAATTATATAAAGGCTATCTGTTCAATATTTTGCCAGCCACGGATGATAGGCCTTATTACACCGGATACGTTAAGCCGTCGACTATTCCGCTTGTTATTAACAATATGCAAAATTTGTCGGAAGAGTGGGGATATATATTTGAAGTTTATACACTCATTCTTTCTATTTTATTTGGAGCGCTTATTGTTTTTATTCCGCTGATCGGCAGGCGTCGCGAATTATTCAGCCGCGGCAAGGGGACTGCTAGAGTTATTATTTATTATTCGGCGATAGGTATCGGCTATATGCTGGTGGAGATTTATCTGATTCAGCGGCTGGTATTTTTCCTAGCTAATCCCACTTTTTCAAATACTATCGTAATTACGGCTATGCTGGTGATTTCCGGCATAGGCGCTTTGTTTGCCGGGCGTTACAGCGGCGATAAGCGCCGACTTATTACTTACTCCGTTGTTGGCATTGCGGCGACAATGATTTTTTATATTGCTTTTTTGCCGCATGTTGTTGACGCTTTGCTGGGTAATTCTTTATTATTTAAGGCATTTTTGGCCGTTGTTTTTATCGCACCAAGCGCATTTTTTCTGGGCATGCCGTTTCCCACCGGACTGGCCTTGCTTTCTAAAAATCGGAACGGGCTTATACCTTGGGCATGGGGTATGAATGGTGCATTTTCGGTAACTGGCGCTGCACTGGCACGTCTTGTTTCAATTTCTTGGGGATTTTCTGTAGTATTGGCCGCGGTTATTGCTTTATACTTTGTAGCCTATCTGACATTTTCTGGTAATCAAAATTTAGAATAACAAAAAAATAAATTGCACGAATTTACACTAAATACGATTGCGAACGTTAAGTTGTTTATTTCTTAGTAAGATCTTGCAAAAAGCACTCTTTGTTTAGAGGGTTTCCCCGTCTTTACGCACTTGCCTTTTTCTAATTTTGAATCAAAGGGAATACACCTTATGGTAGCCCCAGTTTCTTCTTTAATTTGGGCTTCAACATCTTTTTCGCCGCACCAATGAGCAAGAACAAAATTTCCTTCCTCAATTGCCTTAACAAAGTCATCCCAGCTATCAACTGTTTTTGTTTTTGTTTTTCTGTATTCCAGAGCTTTATTATATAAACTTGATTGGATTATGTTCAAAAGCTTTTCAATTTCCTCGGCCACGTTGTTTATGGGTGATTTTATTTTTTCTCCAGTATCGCGTCTAACAAAAATTAGTGAATTGTTCGCGATATCTTTGGGGCCGATTTCAATGCGAATGGGGACTCCTTTCTTTTCCCATTCATAATATTTCTCTCCCGGCCTTAAATCACGAGTATCCGTCTGGGATCTGATATTTTTATCTTTAAGGATCTTATTAATTTCTTCCGCTTTATTTACTACAGTTTCTCTGTCTTTTTCAGATGCAGCAATGGTGGTAATTATTACTTGGATCGGCGCAATATTTGGAGGCAAAACTAAGCCCTTATCATCACTATGAGTCATGATGAGTCCGCCGATTGTACGTGTGCTTAACCCCCAGCTGGTTTGCCAGCCATCTTGTTTAACTCCGTTCTTGTCTAGAAAATTTATATCAAAAGCTTTAGAAAAGTTTTGCCCTAGATTATGAGATGTGGCAAATTGAAGAGATTTTCCGTCTTGCATCATTGCTTCTACTGTATAAGTACATTTTGCTCCGGCAAATTTTTCTGTTTCAGATTTTACTCCGGTAATTGTTGGAATCGCCACTGTATTTTCAGCAAAATCTTTATATATTTCCAGCATTTGTCTGGCGCGTCCATCCGCTTCAGCTTCCGTTTCGTGAACGGTGTGACCTTCTTGCCACAAAAACTCTACCGTTCTTAAAAAAAGACGAGGGCGCATTTCCCATCTAACGACATTTGCCCATTGATTAATAAGAAGGGGCAAGTCGCGGTATGATCTTATCCATTTCGAAAAAACATCATACATAATAGTTTCTGATGTTGGACGAACGACAAGCGGCTCTTCAAGTTTTTTTCCACCGGCGTGCGTAACCACTGCTACTTCTGGAGCAAATCCCTCAACATGGTCTTCTTCTTTTTTGAGCAATCTTTCAGGTATGAACATAGGGAAGTACGCATTTTGCACTCCCGTTTCTTTAAATTTTTTATCAAGAATTTTTTGGGTATTTTCCCATATAGCATAGCCATAAGGTTTTATAACCATGCAGCCTTTTACGGGTCCATATTCGGCAAGTTCGGCCGCATCTATGATATCTAAATACCACTGAGAATAATTTTCTTTTCGGCTAGTTATCTTTTTCTCTATATTTTTTTCGTTTGTACTATTAGACATTATTGTTAGTTGGGTTAGATTTATTCGGGGTGTCCGAAGCGCTTCATCGGTTCACCATCCTTGACGGGTAAGATTTTTATTGTAATACAATTTTATCATTGTTTTATTCCCCAAACAAGAAACAACCCCATTTCAAGAGTTGTTTATCAACTAATTTGGCTCCGCGGATTGGATAGCATTAGAACCTATTTTGGGATAGGCCAGTAGTACCTTTATTGACAAATTTAAACAAAAATATTATTGTATACAAATCATAGGAATGGTGTCTCAGGCACTAAATCTTATGGATTGTACCTTGATTTTGGAGGAATTATGAAAGATGTCACGAGACAGTTTAAGACATGGATGATTATAAAGCTGGGTACGGGTCTAAAGACTGCCAACGACTTTGTCAGAGCATTCAAGCGTAGCAGGGTTTGGTTTACCAATAACGACATTGTGAATAGTATCATCTGTAAGTCAGCCTTCAAGGTAGCTTCTAGGAAGGTTAAAATAAAGCTGGTTAAGATATCTGTTAAAGAGTTGGGCTTCATCGAAGGAGCTAATCTGAAACAGATCTATGCCAAAGCTCAAGAGCTTGGTCTTAAGTTCTGCCCTCCAGAAGTCAGTCCTCAGCTGCGTTTGCAATACAAGGATCAGCCTGATAATGAGGAGAATCTTGTTATTATCGTTAAGCTGATTCCTGGCTATGGTGATAATATTGAGATATTTCATCTGTTTCGCCATGCTGATAGACTGTGCTTTTTACATGATTTATCTTATGTATCCACCAATTGTGTCTGGCACGGTGACTACCAGTTTGTCTTCTGTAAATAATTATATTTGTTAGTAAATCGCTTCAATAAGTATAAAACTTAAAGAAGCCAGCCCCGTGTGAAATATCACGGGGTCTTTTTATTCCCAAAACAAAAAAACATGTTCTTGGACGGGAACGGGTCAGATTCACAGAAATCATTTGCTCACCATTTCGAGTTAGAGACCAAAAACGCCAAGCAGAGTATGGGGTTTATTTTGTTATAAATCGTCCTATCTCGAGTACTTTATTTTTTTACAAACCTACCGCACTTGCTCCATATTCTGCTTGTTCGGGCGTAAATTTATCATACTCTAACTGATTAATCAGACTACCACGCGAAAAAACTGAATAACTCATATAATCTTTAGCCTTTTTAGCTGCTTCTTCGTCCCAGTTGGCACCACAATTATCTGCACCATAAAGCGCATCAGCGGGCGAAAACTGTTCAAACTCTAATTGATTAACTAATCCATCATGAGAAAAAGCGGAGTAACTCAAATAATCTTTTGCTTTAACCACAGCGTTCTTCTGACTAATTGTCTCGCTTGAGGCCGATGTTGTCGTTACGGCTTGTATTGGCTGCGCTACTGACGGATTTTGTGTCTGTGCTTGTGTCTGTACTGGAGCATGCTGCGTTACTGACGAACCTTGTGTCTGACCCGAATTTTGCTGCGGTGTCGACACATCTTCCCGTTGCGCTGTGGTTCTAGCTTGTAAACTTTCTTTCTGCATACTAGATGATGGACCCAAGGTCGCGCCAAATAAAATAAAAAATAGGACAAAACTTAAACCGAAAATTAACAATACATTTTTACGGGAGTTAATTTTCACAACAGATGGTTTTATAAAACCAATTAACAGGCCTAATAATGAAATAAGAATCAGTGCTAAAAATAAATTATTCATTTTTTAATTTAATTATTCTCTAATTCTATCAGATCCACTGTTTTAAGTTAAGATTGCAATAGCATTAAATAGTTTCTTCTGCTTCTTTACTTAATTCATTGTAGTCCAATTTCGAAAATTCATAAAAAAGAGAGTCGGCTAGTGTATAGATAATTTTTTCATCCAGGAAAATATCTTCTGTGTGCTTAGACTTGGAGCCAATAAATGCCCCCACTATTTTTAAGAGTACTCGATTTTTAAAGCTATTATTAATGAATTTGAGTTTAAAGTTATCAGCGCCATTAAAGGTTTGTCTAAGAGCTTCTCTGAATAACTCCAAGATGTTATCACCTTGATAATTTGCAAGTGCATTGTGTTTTCCTGGTGCAAATTTTTCGTATAGCTCACGAATCATCTTCTCGTGTCCCTCAAAATTCTTTTTCTTATTTTCGTGATCAAGTAATAAAGAGACAATCAAAATTATGTGTTTATTTAATGCGTCGGAGAAAATTTCTTTTTCTTCTTTATTCATATGCTGTTTAATTTTTTCTCCAACATAGTAGTGACCAAATATTGCCGCCTCTAAAAGCAGCGTACCATAAGCTGAGGGGTGAATTTTGACATTTTTTACAATCTCTAATTCGCCTTTCCATTTGGAAATGACTTTTTGTGATATATCACCAATAAGGATGGCGACTATTAATGCGAGTTTATCCATTTTTCTATTAATTTTTTCCATATAAAATAATTTGTATTTCAATGACGTGTAGAGCGTTCTAACTACTTAACCCTCTCGAGCGCTGCGCTAATTGGCTCGCCGTCTTGTGACGGAGCCTGGGCGGGTAGGCCCAGCTTGACGGTTTTAGCTAGTTTTAGATTTTAAAACGACGCGTCTCGAGCGCTTTATTTTTTACAAATAAAATAAAGTCTATCTGCTTTATTATTAGAATAATCTTTATTAGCGGTTTCTACTTTTACCGAATTAAAAATAAGTTTCAATGTTTTTATAATTTGATCGGCTGGAAAAGAAATTTCTTTTATAGTTTCTTCGCTGAGCTTATAGTTATTGCTGCCCGTATGCTCTAAAACTCTTACGCTCCAACTTGTTACTCCCTTACCAATATCTTTTACATTCATAATTAAAATATTTTTATCAAATTCATTAACGCTGGGCCTATTCACAAGGCTATTGAGTTTTAATACTGTATTGATGTCAAAAATAAAAACTCCGTTTTTATTAAGGTGTTTTTCAACATTTATGAATAGTTTTTTCCAATCGCTGAATTTTAATAAATGATTTATGGAATCAAAGACGCACAAAATTACATCAAATTTTTCATCAATTTTGAAATTTGTCATATCTTGAAGATAGTATTTCGCTTGAGATACTTTCTTTTTGGCTATAGCAAGCATATTTTGCGAAGCATCTAATCCGCTAACTTTGTAGTTTTTTGCAAGATATTTTAAAATTTCGCCCGTACCACAAGCAAGTTCTAGGACATTTTTAGCTTGAGGATTGGCTTTATAAATAAGATTTCCAATTCGCTCATTAGTTCTTATGCGATTACCCATTGCGGCATCATAGAATTTTGCAAAAATATTATAGTTTATCATATGAATATATTATCATCACAAAATAGAAAAATAACAACTTTAAGAAAAGTTGTTATATATAATTAAGTTTTTCGTGAGACTCACGACTGGGCTCCGCGACCAGGACTTCCTTCGACTAGGCTCAGGACAAGCTTCTCGTCCTGGAAAATTCGTCGACAATCTCTGGACAAGCCCCAATTCCTAATCCTCTGGTTATTAATAATTGCTTTTTTGCGTGACTCCAGCCTTTAATTTGTTTTTCTCTTTTCGCGGCCTCATATTTGGCTGTATATTTTTCGTAATAAACTAATTTTAAATCAGAAAACTTTTTTGTAAAAAATGATTGTTTGTTTTTGTGTTGAAGTAAACGATTTCGCAAATCATTAGTTATCCCAACGTAAAAAGTTTTCTGATCACAAAAAAGCAGGTAAACAAACCACATTCTTATATTATAAATTATTTTGGCTTACTTAGGGCTTGCCCTGAGTTTGCCGAAGGGCTCGCCGAGTCGGACTAGAGTTTCAAACGGAGTAGGCCTGGTATGGAGGTTTAAATTAGGCAAATTGATGCGCCTCGTGCGCTATAAAAATGTTATTATTTGGATATGAATATCGAACTAAAAACAAAGAGGCTGATTTTAAGAATGCCAGCAAAAAGTGATTGGAAGGACATTGTTGATGGTGCTGGTGAATTTGATATAGCTAAAATGACAGCAACAATACCACATCCATATAAAAAGAAGGATGCACTATGGTTTATTAATATGGTGCTTAAGGATTGGGGAAAAACAAGATACACTTTCTTTATTGAGTTAAAAGATGAAAAGAGAGTTATTGGTGTTATGGATTTATTTAGGATTGATAAAATTAATGGAACAGCCGAAACTGGTTCATGGATTAACAAAAAATATTGGAGAATGGGCTACATTACTGAGGCAAAAATCGCTCTAAATGATTTTGCTTTTAATAAACTCAAATTAAGGAGATTGGATTCTAGTGTTTTTGTATCTAATAAGGCATCAAATGCAACTCAAAGAAAGGTTGGTTATAAGTTCGAGGGAACGAAAAGAAAGGCTTTAAAAAATAAGGCGACTGAAAAAATACACGACGTTAATATCTATGGATTATTAAAAGACGATTGGGAAAAAGTCAGGCCTAGATTGATTAGGTTTTTTAAATAAAAGTTACATGTTTTTTGGGGTATAAAAATTAACCCCTATAAAATGAGATTTAAAATTAGCTTGTTTTCAGGACTCAAATCCGTTTCGAGTGCTCAAAACACTTACGCGTCTCGTCCGAGAAGAACTCCGCACGACTTGGCTCGCCCTTCTCCAAGACTTTCGAACATTTGACTGGGCGTCCGAATACAAATATCCTACCGTCGTTTTAGACCAAATGAAAGGATTGCTGGCCAAGTATGAGAACCTATAACCCGTTCTTGCCACGTGTTTGCCCCTGGGGCGAGCGGTTCAGCCGGAGTGAGAGATTTGCACTAACTCGGAAACCGGAAACGAATGTGGACGAGTTTTGAGACTTTAAAACGATTTGCTTAACTTTTGAAAAGTTAAGCAAATATGACTCCTATAAACTCTCTTCAATCTCGACGGCATCATCTTCGTCCACACCAAGATCGTCCATAATCTCCTGTACACGCTCAGCAGTATCCTGATCAAGATCGTGTGTTTCCATGAGTTCCGGGACATCCTCGTCGGGGGCTTCATCTTCTGGAATGTCGTCTTCAATTGGATTGTTATCAGCCATAAAATTTATTGAAGTTTTGTTTACTCAGATACTCACATTTTCCGGCTGTCGTATGCCCAGTGAAGCACTGCCTGTCTTTGTGTCGGCCGGCAGGTTAAATCTTTCGGCCGGCAATTCTTTCTGATCTGCGATATGTGCCGGCGAATGGCTTTCCATCGTTTGATCTGACGTTCGTCCTCACCCGGAAGCCGTCTGCCCATGTAGTAACGGCAATACCACTGAAACCAGCCGCGAGGATCATGCTCTTCATTGATCCAACCTTTCTCAACCCAGACTTTGAGCGGCTGGCTGGCGTGTTTGTGAAAGTAATTCAAGGTATCGTCGTGGTGCTCGGGGGAAAGTTTGGCGCGAATAAACCAGTCCTTCGGAAATTCCTTTTTGCAGTCGGTCATATACTTACCGCCAAAGACGCCGAGTGCGAGCATTTGTTTGGGCGTAAGCTCCGGTTTGAAATCGGGATGGAAGTTTTTGCCGACCGGCTCCGTCAGCTCGTAGCGATAGTTAGTCTGCATTTTGTCATTAACTTTGACGATTTTTTTGCTCATACAATTATTTGATAACTATGCTTCGTGCCATGCGATCGACAACGCTATCGAGATCGAATGTCTCGCGTTCGCCTTCGCAGGCTTTTCGTTGCGGATCGTCGTAATTTGCGCATTGCACTGCTCGGAGACTGAAAGTGAATATAGCGGTCTTTTTGTCTGCCTGCGTAGAGCCGGTCGAATAGAGCGGAAACGCATAGGCGTAGTTGGTATAAATGCTTCCGGCCGCGCCTTCGCTTTCCTTAGTCACGCAATAGGTCCGGTCATCAACTGTGCGCTTCATGGTAATCCCGGTCCGGGCGGTTTCCGATCCAGCTTCAGTGCAGGTAAACGGCTGGTTCAAGACCTGAATCTGCGGAGGCCAGTCTTGCGTGTGGATGTAGGTGGTGAGCAAAGTTTCCGGATACTTAAATGTGATACCCGTTTTGCTGTCCGTTGTGGTTTTCCAAAGATCGTTATTTTCTCCAGGGCACTGGGCAAATTCACACTTAGGCCCTGTCCGACTGACATACGAGCCGTCCGGACATTGTTTGGCTTCTTGCGTGCAGGCGACCTGCCCGGAACCGGTTGCCTTATTGAGCATCCAAATATTGAAATTGAGATAGCCGGCAAAGCTTACCCAAAGAATGTATGGCAAAAGAAGCCAAGCGGCTGGCCGGGAGATTTTTGCAAAAGAAATAATCGTCGCAAGAATGGCGAGCCAGAGGAAAATCAATTCAAAGAAAGCACCGGCCGGAGAATGCAAACCGAAAAAGATAATTGACCAAAGCGTGTTCAAAACTAGCTGTCCAATAAATATACCGAGGGCGATCTTTACATCTTTACGATCAAGACCTTTCTTCCAGATCAAGAACGCTGAAATGCCCATCAGGGCAAACAATATCGTCCAAACCGGACCGAACACCCACGCCGGAGGATTAAGAGCCGGCTTCACGATCCCGGCATACCAGCCGGCAATTGACGGCGTGGTAAACACCGAGCCAATAATACCGGCAAGCTCGGAGACTACGATGGCAATGATAAGTTTAAAGATGTTGTTGATTTTCATATTTATTTTTTAGTTTTATTATGATGTTCTAATAATTTCTCGGCCGGAGAAATTCCACCGAGAGCTTTGTGCGGAAAGTAATTCCAGGCATCGGTAACCAGCTCGAGGATATTGTCTAACTCCGAAGCATCTCCGCCACGATCAAACATTGCCACAACTTTCATCATATCGTCGTTGTCTTCTTCGTGGAAAATAACATCCCGGACGTGATCCAGCGTAAAATCGCTCTCAGTTTCTTTAAGCATATCCACGAGCTCCTGCTCGATTTCTTTCCGCCGTTCAAGAATTTGTTGTTTTGATTCAATTTCCATAAATTATTTCTTTAGTGTTTTGTGTTGATTTAAAGGTTCATGCTCTTCGTGTAGCACTTTATCAGTTTTATGCTCTTTAACGACTTGATGATACTCATTCTTTTCTCGGTTAACATCCATAAAAATATCAACCCCTTTCGCTAATCTTGGGTCTCCGCTTGGCTTCCAACCTTGAAAAATTTTTCTGACCAATCCAAAACCGGGGCGGGTGCTTTTTAGCCTCAAAGCTTCCTTGATTTCTATTGTCTCTTGTATAGATATCCCATGCCAACTATGTCCACATGCATAACGGTAGCAAAAATTATTCTCTGCTTTTTCTGCTTCCATCACAAGAATTGGAGTATTACATGTGGGGCAAATACCCTCAGCAACAGATTTTAGAAACCGCTCATATTCCGGAGAGATTTTTCCGTTAGGAGGACTGGATTTTTTCAGCTGTTCGTTTGCGTAAGAAATCAGTTCCTTTTTCCAGGTATCTGTTTTTTGAACTAAGTCCCAGTCAACATTTTCCACGATCCCTTCTTTTGTAAGAACTTTATATTGAACATCAAGAGTTTTACGTGTTGGTCGCTCGTGCTTAAAATAAGAGGATAAAAGTTCGTTGTGAACGAGCACCATGAAATCATGCAAATATGACCCGATCGTAAAGGTGCATTGATTTATATCGTGAGCTATCTTTTCGGCTTCTTTTTGATCCCACTTACGCCA
>JAJYZL010000005.1:0-11282 GCA_021799965.1 bacterium
TTCCGATCTGAAAACTATTTTAGATGCCGCTAAAAAACGCGGAGAGGTGAGCGATCACCTTCTTTTCTACGGACAAGCAGGACTTGGAAAAACCACACTTGCTTATTTAGTTGCGCGCGAAATGTCGGCAAATTTGAAAATAACTTCCGGTCCGGCTTTAGAAAAAATGGGAGACTTGGCGGCGATTTTAAGCAACTTGGAAAAAGGAGATGTTTTATTCATTGATGAAGCGCATAGATTGAACCGCGCTATTGAAGAAGTGCTTTATCCGGCTTTAGAAAACAGAAAATTGCATTTAATAGTTGGAAAAGGTCCGGGAGCCAGGACTTTGGCAATAGATCTTCCGCCGTTTACTTTGATTGCGGCCACAACGCGTGCAAATTTACTTTCCGGTCCGCTTCGTTCGCGCTTTGGAGCTACTTTCAAACTTGATTACTACGAAGTTCCTGATATAGAAGCTATTGTGAAGCGTTCAGCCAAGCTTTTGAATTTAGAAATTGAGCCCAGAGCTTTGAACGTGATCGCCAGAGCATCAAGATTTACCCCTAGAACGGCAAATAGACTGCTCCGCCGCGTGAGGGACTTTGCCGATGTTAATGATTCTCCGAAAGTTACCGAAGATATCACCAAGCAAACTTTGGAAATGCTGGAAGTGGATAATTTGGGCCTTGAGCCGACAGACAGACAGCTGCTTTTGACTATAATTGAAAAATTTAAAGGTGGTCCAGTGGGCATTCAAACCCTTTCTGCGGCGCTAAACGATGACAGTGGAATCATTGAAGATGTTTATGAGCCATATCTTATGAGTGTTGGTCTTCTGGTTCGCACCCCGGCCGGCAGAATGGTTACGGATGAAGCCTATAAGCATTTAGGTATTAAAAATCCGAAAGGAGAGGAGTTATTTTAATTATTACAAACTAATTACAGATATTTATTTTTGGGATACAGTGAAGTTTTTTCGCTTATTTTGTGCGGTAATAAAATATTGTAAGTATGCCAGGCAGTAGAAATTCGGCCATTGCCAGGCAATAAATATAATTTATAGCCGAATTTTCACTGCCTGGTATGATAATCCAAGAATTTTTGCCGAATCCGGTTGGAGCGGATAATGCCGGAGAATATATAAAAATTTTTAATGACGGCGACAAGGTCGTTAATTTAGCCGGTTGGAAAATAAGCGATGCGTCCAATAAATCGTTTACTTTGAGCGGAACTATCCAGCCGAGTGTGAGTTTGAGCCTGCCTTATTCAAAAACAAAAATTTCTTTGAATAATAACGGCGAAACCATTTCTCTTTTTGATGCGAAAGGTGTTTTGGTAGATAAATTGGGATACAGCGGGATTGCAACGGAGGGAAAAGTGATAACTCATCAAAAAACTGAAACCATCGAGGTTGGATTTACAAATGGCGAAGTGCTGAATCAAAGACTAATGCCATCAAACGGAAAAATGATAGCCACAGATCTATTTTTAGCATTGATCTTGGGAGTGGTGGCGGTGTATGTTATCCTGCAATTAGAGAAGAGACTGGATATTAAATTATTTTAGGAGTTGAAAAAATAGTGCCACTACACCGCGGTGTAGTGGGAAAATAATCTGTCGTTAAAAGGTTTCGCCCGTAGGGCTAAGACCGAGGGAGTCTGTGACGCGGCAATCTTACAACTCAATTGATTCCTGCCTGCCGGCAGGCAGGGCTTCGGCAGCACTCGCAATGACAAAATTCAATATGCTAACCAAATCAAAAACACACACACAGAAAATTGCAGCAGACTTAGCCAAGAAAATAATTTCTGAGAGCGCCGGCAAGCGTGCTGTGGTTTTGGCACTAATTGGAGATCTGGGCGCCGGAAAAACAGCTTTTACTCAAGGGTTTATAAAAGCGCTGGGCGTAAAAACTCACATTCCCAGCCCGACTTTTGTAATTTACAGGCGATATCCTATTCGTAAAGAAAACGGCGGATTTAAAAACGTTTTTCATTTTGATTTATATAGAATTCAAAAACCGAAGGAAATAGTTGATTTGGATTTCAGAAATATTTTAAACAACCCGGAGAACATTGTTTTGATTGAGTGGCCGGAAGTTATAAAAAAATATTTACCAAAGAAAACGATTTGGGTGAAATTGGCTCACAGCGGAAAAGCGAATGAACGCATTATAAATGTAAAATGAAAATATCAAAGATCAAAATGACAGATAAAAAATGTTAAAATTGTTTCTGAAAACTTTTGAAGTTTACATTGTTATTTTCCATTTTGATTTTTAAATTTTTAATTATTACCAACCCCCTTTCTTTATTAGGAGTTTATGAATGATTATTTTATACTTAGTCTATGAGAAAATTACTATTGATTGATGCAAATTCTTTAATTCATCGTTCATTTCACGCTCTTCCGCCGCTTACTACGCCAAAAGGAGAGCCGATCAATGCGGTCTACGGCCTTTCCAGCATACTTTTGAAAATAATTCGCGATCATAACCCAGATTACATTGCTGCGGCTTTTGACAGGCCGGAGCCGACTTTCCGTGATGAACTTTTTAAGGAGTATAAGGCGCATAGGCCGCCAACGGATAATTTGTTGATCCCTCAGCTTGGAGAGGCGCACAATACTTTTGAAAAATTTGGGGTTAAAGTTGTGGAAAAAGCAGGTTTGGAAGCGGATGATATCGTTGGTATTTTAGCCGAAAAATTCAAAGCCGAGCCTGATATGAAGGTGATAATTTTTTCCGGAGATAAGGACAATCTTCAGCTGGTGGATGGTGATAGGGTGGTTGAAGAGCTTTTAAAAACCGGAGTGAGTAAGACGGTGGTTTATAATGAATCGCAATTTTTACAGGACTATGGATTTTCGCCGAGACAATTAGTGGACTACAAAGCGCTTGTGGGAGATGCGTCGGATAATATTCCCGGAGTAAAGGGAATAGGTCCGAAAGGCGCCACTGATCTGATAAAAGAATACGGTACCGTTGAAAATATATATGAAAATATAGAATTGATCTCCAAAAAAGCGCTTAAGGAAAAATTGGCTGCAAATAAAGAAATGGCTTTTTTGTCTAAGCAACTAGCAACTATAAAAAGAGATGCACCCTTGGATATTTTTCTGAAAGATGTGAAATTTTCGGGATTTGATAAAGAGATACTGAAAAAATATTTTACAGAACTTGGGTTTAAGAGCTTAACTGAGCGAGTTTAAAGAAATCTTTGTTTTAAAATCTGTGACGATAACGGCGGGTGCTACCCTATAGGGTAGCACCCCATTGTATTAATATTATTCCTATCAAGTTTGCCGCGATTATTCATATTTAATATGAAGATTTATAATAACTAATATGATCGGCTTTGATCTTAAAGAAAAAATAAAAGATTTAAAAAAAACTAGAAGGGGTATCCCTGAGGAAATTTTTGATCTGGGCGTGGCTTTTTGGTTAATAAATCCCGATGAGGAGAATTATACCGGAGAATATTTAGCCCCTAAATACATTCATAGAGAATTTGATAATTCTGAGGAGGTTTTAGATGAATTGAGAATATATGCCGTAGACAAACTCAAGGAATTAGGGATGGAAAAATTGTTTTATAAACTGGAAATGCCGCTTCTTTTAGTATTGGCGGATATGGAAATAAATGGCATAGGCGTAAACAAAGATAAGCTTGAAATTTTAAATAAAGCGGCCGGTAAAAAACTTTTGGAACTTACACAAAAAATATACAAAGAAGCCGGAGCGTCATTTAATATAAATTCACCCAAGCAACTAGGCGGAATTTTGTTTAATAAGCTTTCAATTGGCGCGCCAGCTGGAATAAAAATTAAAAAAACTCCTACCGGCGCTGTTTCCACTGATTTTGAAACTCTTGTTTTGTTAAAAAAAGAGCATAAGATAATTGATTTAATATTAGAATATCGTGAGCTTTTTAAGCTCCAATCAACTTACATAAAACCATTTCTAGAACTTATTGCTAAAGATGGAAGAATTCACACGAATTATTTGCAAACTGGTACAGTTACGGGCAGGCTTAGTTCAGAAAATCCGAATATGCAAAATATTCCAGCCGGCAATAAATCCGCCGATGAATTTAAGGACTGTTTTGAGCCGGCAAGGGGATACAGTCTTGTTTCTTTTGATTATTCCCAAATTGAGCTTAGAGTTCTGGCATCTTTAAGCGGCGATCCAAAAATGATAGAGGCTTTTAATAATGATCTGGATATTCACAAAATGACTGCGGCGCAGGTAAATAATGTGCCGCTTGAAAAAGTAACCCCGCAGATGAGACAATTTGCCAAAACTCTTAATTTTGGAATGGTTTATGGAATGGGTTTTATTGCTTTTGCCAAATCCAGCGGGTTAAGCGCTGCTGATGCTAAAAAATTTATCGCCGAATACTTCAGCGATTTTAAACAAATTAAAAAGTGGCAGGAAAAAGTGAAAGAAGATGCAAGAAAGAACTGCTTTGTTTCTAATTTAAATGGCCGTAGGCGTTGGCTTTTAAATATTGTTTCTAGTTCTCAATTTTTAGCCAAACAAGCCGAACGCGAAGCTATAAATATGCCGGTACAAAGTTTGGCGGCAGATATTTTGAAAATAGCTATGATAAAAATAGGCGAGGAGTTAAGGCTTCGTGACCAATGGAATGATAAAATTAGGCTTTTACTTACAATTCATGACGAGTTATTATTTGAGATTAAAGATGATATAATCAAGGAGGCGAAGGGAGTTATCTCTGGTCTAATGGAAGGCGCCTTTAAATTATCGGTTCCCTTAAAAGTTTCGATTGAATCTGGAAGGACTTGGAATAAAATGGATTAATTTATTGATTACTGATGAATAATTTTTTCAAAAATTTTCAGGAGTTTGTAAAAATGCCGCAAATGCGCATGCTTTGGCTTTTTATTTTGCTATTGTTGGTAATTTTGGGCATTGATTATGTATTTATTGATATCTTGCTATGGCGAATTGTGGTTTTTTTGACACTTTTTTCAATAGGAGTGGTCGTATTTTTTAGTAATTTGCGCGCGGCTAAATACAGTTTGAGCATAAAACAAGACAGAAGCCGCTTGGATTCCATAATATCCATTATTGATGATGGGTTGATAGTTTATGATCAGGATTTTAAAATAATGATTTTTAATAAGACTGCTGAGGAGATATTTAATTTGAATAGAGAAAAAATAATTGGGAAAATAATTGCAATTGATAATTTAAGAGATAAAGAATTAAAATTATTAACGCAAATCATCTATCCTTCTTTGGCGCCGACAGTGGTAAGGCGTTCTGAACAAGGCGCTTATCCGCAAATTATGGATATGTCTTTTGATGATCCGCGTTTAGAACTCAGAGTCTCCACTAATCGATTGCTTGATGAAAATGGGATAGCCTTTGGTTTTTTAAAGGTTGTTCGCGACAGAACTAGAGAGGTAGAGCTTTTGAAATCAAAGAGTGATTTTATTACGGTTGCCGCGCATCAACTCAGAACCCCGTTATCTGCCGTAGGGTGGGTATTTGAAACATTAAAAGAAGAAAAACTTACTAACGAACAACAAGAAACTGTAAGAATTGGAGCTGCTGCATCCTCTAATTTATTAAAAGTTGTTGAAGACTTGCTCAATGTATCAAAATTAGAAGAAGGTAGATTCGGTTATGAATTGCAGAATTTTGATTTAATAAAATTCCTAGCTTCTTTACTATCTCAGGCCGAAGCTATAGCTAAGCAATATAATGTGAATGTTTATTTTGATCCTGGAGCAGAAAGTTCTTTGATGATTTACGGCGATCCGTCAAAACTTAGTATGGCTATTTCAAATCTCTTGGATAATGCTATCAAATATAATACCGCCAATGGACAAGTTACGGTTTCAATGCAAAAACTTAAAGATAAGCCATATGTACAAGTGAGTATTAAAGATACGGGCATGGGAATTCCTCCGGAAGATCTTAAAAAACTTTTTGGAAAATTCTTCAGATCGAGTAATGTAATGACTAAGGAAACCTCCGGATCGGGTCTCGGCCTATATATTACAAAAAATATTATAAATAGGCACGGCGGTGAAATATCAATTGAATCAGAGCTTAATCGCGGGACTACGGTTTCTTTTACGTTGCCCACAGATCCATCCTTGGTTCCACAAAAAGAAATAATATACGGAGAATAGCATGCCTGAATTACCCGAGGTTCAAATAATTGTTGATGATCTTAATAAAAAGGTTTCTGGAAAAAAAATAACCGGAGTTTGGTCTGATTGGCAAAAAACCTTGAATCTTTTGGAGAATAAAAAGGGAGTTTTGAAATTGGTTAAAAAACCGGACCTACGTGAATTCGAAAAGATAATAAAGGGCAAGAAAATAATCAAGGCCAGTAGTAAAGATAAAAATATAATGGTAAGATTGTAAGATGAATCTATAGTGCTCGTTCATCAAACAATGACCGGCCATTTATTGGTAGGTAAGTGGAATATCATTGATGGAAAAGCTATTGCTATTGAACCAAAAAGCATAGCAAGTGATCCTTATAACAGGTTCGTTCACGTTATCTTTTATCTAAGTGACGGAGATATGTTGGCTCTTTCCGATGCGCGTAAGTTCGCCAAAATAATTTTAGGAAAGAAAAAAGATCTGGAGAGTTTGCCGGAACTTAAAGAACTTGGTCCGGAACCGCTAGATAAAAACTTCAAATTCAGTGATTTTAAAAAAACAATCTCTTCAAAAACAGGAAAGATAAAACAGGTGCTTATGGATCAGAAAGTTATTTCGGGCATAGGTAATATTTATTCCGATGATATTTTATGGCTAGCCAGAATAAACCCTTTTATGCCAGCAAATAAAATTTCCGATGGGAAACTCAAAGGGCTTTTTAAGGCAACGCTTACTATTTTAAAGAAAGCGATCAAATTACGCGGAAGTTCGATAAGTGACTTCAGGGATACGGCTGGAAAAAAAGGCGGCTATGGCAAGGCCATGCTGGTTTATAGGCGAGAAGGCGAGAAGTGCCTAAGAAATGACGGAGGAATAATCGTTAGGAAAAAGATCGGCGGGCGCTCAGCGCATTTTTGCCCGGTTTGTCAGAAATTATAATATTTTTTTATGATCATCTATTTATACGGTTCTGAATCATATAGACGCCGTGAAAAAACAACTGAATACGTAGAAAGATACAAGGAAAAATATTCGGTTTCACCGGAAAGTTTTTATTTAGATAAGAAAGAAGACTGGGAAAGATTTAAGAACTTTTGCAGATCGCAGTCACTTTTTGAAACTTCTAAACTGGGTATTGTATATGATTTTTCTGATCTGGAAAAAACGGAATTGAAAGAGTTTTTGTCGCTGATCAAAGAAAATTTGGAAAATAAAGACAAGACAATAATTTTAAACAGCGAAAAGAAACCGATAAAAGATCTTTCTTTTTTGCTTAAAAAACCGGCGATCTCTCATAGCTTTGAGGGCTTGGAAGGAGCGGAGTTAAAAAAATTCTTAGATCTGGAAATTAAAAAAAGAAAAATTCAAATCGATCCCGAAGGAGTGGATCTTCTTTTGTTCGTTGCCAAAAGAAGCGCGTGGGATGTTATCTTAGAGCTGGATAAACTGGCTCTTTTAGATGAAAAAAAGATCACCAAAAAGATCATTGAAAAGCATATTGATATTTTGCCGGTAATAGATATCTTTAGTCATTTAAATAAGATCAGGGCAACGCATAACATGGGGAACAGGCTGGCTCTTTTAGAAGATCTGCTTTCAGGGAACAATGATCCAGCTATGATATTCAATATGACGGCTGCTTCTTCGTATTTGACCAAAGAACAGAAAATAGAGATGGCTGATTATGACGCTGCCGTGAAAATGGGCAAGTTGGATTACGAAGAGGTTTTGCTTAGTATGATGTTAGGATAAAAAATAACCCTTAAGGGTTATTTTTTATTGATCAATTTTGTTAATCTGGATTTTAAGCGGGAAGCGTTGTTTTTCTTTATCAGATTTGTTTTGGCGGCCTTATCCAATGCTTTATAAACAGCTGGAAGTTTTTCTTCGGCTTTTTTAAGTTCTTTTGCGGCTACTAATTTTTTATAGTCCTTGATGAGCTTCTTAAATGCCATTTTTTGCTTGGCATTGTGCGCTCTTCTTTTCAGATTTTGCCTATAGGCTTTTTGAGCTGATTTAGTAATCATATTATTGATATATTATAGCGAATTTTGTTTTTAGTCAACGCAGGTGGTCCAGAATAGCCGACCCCGGATAATTAGGATTTACATCGGCTAAATAATAGCCTATTGTGAAAATATTGGTTAGTTATGCCAATGTTCTTTAAATTAAAAGGAGGTGTGGCCATGGAAGGTAAAAATTTTAGGTCTCGTAAAGGTTTTCTTCTTATGGTCGACCCTGATCTGAGCATTGAGAACCTTATTGAATTGGGTGGATACGAAAGCAAGAATAGCAATATAGATTCGGAAAATTTTCCATCTGGGAGATCGGAAGAAACAGAGCTTTTTCTTGAGTTTGTCTGTTTTGATAAAGGAATGACATCCGATGAGGTTATGAAGGAAATTGATGAAAAAGGATTACGGCCAGCAACACTAAAAGAGCTTCTTGCTTTTTGCGCTACTTATCCGGGAATTGATGATATTAAATTAGCAGTCGCTCTCGGTTCTGTTTGGGAGGATTGGACCACTGCTCAAAGTGTTCCGTATATGTGGAATCATAACGGAAAATTGGGCATTGGCTTGGAGTATATTGAAGTTGTCTGGAATAAAGAGTGTTGGTTTGCCGTTGTTCAAAAATGACACGATGGATCTGCCGATGACGTCCCACCCGATTTAGATTCGGGTGGGATTTTATTAAAAAAATCCCCTTTCCGATTTTACCGGAAAGGGGACATGGGGGACTCGCTATTCCCTATCTATCTTTTAGGTCCAAGAATTACCATAACGCGGCGTCTTTCATCCAATAAATATTTCTCCACGGTTTGAGATATTTGTTGAATGGTAATTGCTTTAATTTCTTTTATTTTTTGTTCAATGGATACGACTCTGTCAAAAACATTGAAGTCGTTGATGGCCATACTGAGGACATCTTCGTGATCGTCAGACGATATCTTTAACTGGCCGATAGCCATTTCTTTTGTTATGTTTAGAAGCGGCAGCGAATCTTTTGATTTTTCTATAACTTCTAAACTCGCCTTAATGACCTCTTTTACTTTATGCGGATCTGTTTCTATCTCCGCAACAAAGAAGCCTGCTTCTTTGTATGTAAAGTTTGTTGCGTCTACTGAGTAGGCTAGGCCTCTTTTTGCCCTGACTTCTTGGAAAAGAGGAGATGACATTCCGCTTGAGATCATCACGTCGAAGATGTTTAGGGGTAAACTATCCGGATGATCTGCTCCGGGAGTCATCGCTCCGAAATTAATATACGTCTGCTTGGTGTTGCTAACAAGGTGCTCGTATATTTTAACTGGCCGAGGGGCTAAAACAAGTTGGTTACAGCTCTTTGATTGAATATTTTCTGGAAAATATTCTTCAAAGAGTTTTTTTATTTTCCCTATGTTGAAATTGCCGATTACGAAAAAAGCCAGATTTTCAGGACGGTAAAAATTTCTTTGCCATCTTTTAAAATCTGTCCGACTGAAATGAAGAATGGAGCTTTTAAGTCCGGCCGTTTCAAGCGCTAAGGGATGTTTCCCGAATATTCTTTTTATGAATTCTATTTTTGTCAGCTCATCTGGAGAATCGTTGTAGGCAATTAATTCCTGTGCCACAATTCTCATTTCTTTTTTGACATCCTTCTCCCGGAACAGAGGCTTTCTTATGAGCTGACTAAGGGCATAGATGGCTTTTTTAATGTAGTTTGCCGGAACGCAGATCTTATATTCCGTGCTTTCTTTAGAAGTTCTGGCATTGAGTAGGCCACCCATATGTTCTATGAAGAAAGATATCTCTTTTTCGTCAGAGAAATCTTCGGTGCCTCGAAAAACTATGTGTTCCATAGCGTGCGCTAATCCGGCTTCTTTGGGCCACAATTCATTTCTGGTTCCTGCCTTAACGACGACTGTCATCGTAACGCTTTTGGCGTTAGGAATGTAATAGGCATAAATAGGAATGCCTTGCTTAGTCACCTCTTTTATGATTTTCATACAGCCCCCTTATCGTATTTTTAAAATTTTAAAGAACATTTAAATACTGTAATTGTTTTCGTCCATTGTCAATGTAAGGAAATCATTGCTTCTAAATCTTTTTAAATTTGATATTTAAATATATAATTAATTTAAGTGGTTTATTTGAGTATGCTTCATTATTTAACAGGAAAACTTATTCAGAAAAAAGAAAATTATTTCATTTTGGAAAGCGGTAATTTTGGTTTGAAGATTTACGCATCGGTAAATACTTTAAAAAATTTGCCTTCAGCTGGAGAAATAACAAAAATTTTTACGCATCTGCATATTAAAGAGGACGCTTGGAATATTTATGGATTTTCAAATAAGGCTGAGCTGGGTTTTTTTGAGGAATTGTTGGGCGTCAACGGCGTTGGCCCTAAAACCGGATTGAATATTCTAAACGTGGACACGGCTGAACGATTGATGGCGGCTATAAATGAAGGAAGAGTTGATTTGCTTACGAAGGCTTCTGGTATTGGCAAGAAAACTGCAGAACGAGTGGTGATTGAATTAAGAGGAAAATTTGCTCAAATTGATTCCGAGGGAATAGCCGGAATTATGGAGTCAGACTCTGACATAATAGATGCCTTGCAAAATTTGGGCTATACCAAAGAACAGGCCAGACAAGCTATTTCTAAGATAGATTCTAATATAAAGGGCATTGAAGATAGAATAAAATCAGCATTAAAAATTTTAAAATCAAGATAAAAATGTTGAATAAATTAAGAAAAATATATCATTTTGCGCTAGCTTGGCTGGGAAGCGTTATTTACAGGAATCCTTCTAAAGAAATATTTGTATTGGGGGTGACTGGCACTAAGGGCAAATCTACGGTTGTTGAGCTGATTAATGCGATTATGGAAGGTGCAGGCAAAAGAACAGCTATAGTGTCTTCGGTGCGGTTCAAGGTTGGCGCCGAGGAAAGAGAAAATCGTACCGGCATGACGATGCCTGGCAGATTATTTATTCAAAAATTTTTAAGAGAGGCGGTTGATAATGATTGCCAATATGCTTTTATTGAGGTGACTTCTCAGGGAGTCGCTCAATTTAGGGATAAATTTATAAATTTTGATGCCGGACTTTTAACCAATCTTCAGCCGGAGCATATTGAAGCTCATGGTTCTTTTGAAAATTACAGGGAGAGCAAAA
>JAJYZL010000005.1:11292-15699 GCA_021799965.1 bacterium
CAAAATAAAGTTTTTCAAAAATATAGGGCGTTTTTCTAATAAAATTAATAAAACGTTTTTTATAAATAGTGATGCCAGAGACAATGAATTATTTTCGAATGCGGTAGCGGGATGCGGCCGGACAATTTTTTATAATAAAAGCGATTTAGACAAAATGAAGTGGAAGATTAAACTTTTAGGAGATTTTAATCTAGAAAATATAGCGGCCGCTATTGCTTTTGCCAGAAGTCAAAATGTAGATTGGGAAACGATAAAGAATGTTATTGAAAATTTTGACGGAGTGCCCGGACGGCTTGAATTTATTCAAAAAGATCCGTTTGCGATAATAATAGACTATGCTCATACTCCGGATTCTTTGGAAAAAGTTTATCAGGCAGTTAAAAAGAATATCTCTTCCAAAAAAACTAAAGGAAGGATAATTTGTGTTTTGGGTTGTGCGGGAGGAGGAAGGGATTCTTGGAAGCGTCCGGTTATGGGCGAAATAGCTTCTAAATATTGTGATGATATCGTGCTTACAAATGAAGATCCCTTTGACGATGATCCAGAGATGATTATTAATGATATTGCTGAGGGAATAATCAAATCATCTTATAATAAGAAATTTAAAAAGATATTGGATAGGCGCGATGCTATACGTGAGGCCGTTGAAATGGCAAAGAAAAACGACGCTATAATTGTAACCGGAAAAGGAAGTGAGCATTATATGCGTCTTTCTGGGGGAAAAAAGATTGCCTGGAGCGAAAGAGGGGTTATTAAGGATGTTTTAAATGAATTAAAAATAGAAATTTAGCAGGCATACCTTAATTAAAAAACGGCAATTGCCGTTTTTTAATTATTTCTTATGTATTTCTTTCAGCGCATCGCTTGATGATTTTTGATAAAGTAATTGCATTGCGTTTATTTGTTTTTCTGAATATTCCAAAGACATTCCTTTATCAAAATCAATTATTTCAGCTTTCTTTGTTTTCTGATTTATTAAAATTACCGATCCACGGTCAGATTTAAATTTTTTTGGAGCATTCTTAGTCAATTCCATCTCTTTTTTGAGGCTTTCCTGATCTGACAGCATATTCAATAAGGTCATGTCATCTTCTTTGGCTTTTGGGGAATCTTTGTCACGATATTTATTGTATATTAAAGCCATTGCATCAAGTTGTCCGTCAATATCTTTATCTAAAAAATATCTAGTTTCTAAAACATCGCCATCTTTTTTATTTTTAACTAAGTAGGCTATCTTAATCAGTAATTCTTTCTTGTTATTTATCTTCAAAACATTTATTTTAAGTCCCGGAAACGGATTTTTTTCGTATGATTTTCCTATTCCGGCATTAAGCTTCAAATTAATTACTTTGTCAGGATGGCTGTCTACGATATTTTCTATTTTTACTGCGTTATTTTTTGATTGTTTTAAATCGGGATTTTCTGCGAATGCCGCTATTTTTCCTCCGAATAGCAAAATAGATGATAAGGCCACAGTTTTAATAAAATTATTTAGCCCATTTTCTGCCTTTTCTGTTTTTTGGGTCGGTTTGAATGTTTCAAACATATAATTAAAGTATAACACGCGTTCTTTATTTGTGAAGTTAATTTAAATTTATTATTATTAGATTATGAAGTTATCATTTTTTGGTGCGATAAGGGAGGTTACGGGATCTAACTATATGATAGAAAGCGGTGGCGTGAAGATTCTTATTGATTGCGGATTAAAACAAAGCGGTCATTTCGCGGATCCGGAAAACTGGGACCCTTTTCCTTATGATCTTAAAGAAATTTCAGCGGTTTTTATAACTCATGCACACATTGATCATACCGGTCGGCTGCCCAAACTTATCAAGGATGGTTATCGGGGAAAGATTTATTCAACTCCGCCGACAAAAGATTTTGCACAGCTTCTGTTATTAGATTCAGAAAACATATTACAAAAAGAAGCCGAGCAGCATAATAAGGAGCCGCTTTATTTGGCTGACGATGTGATGAAATTAATGACTCGTTGGGAAGGAGTGGATTATTACAGGGACATTAATGTAGGTAATATCAAAATAAGATTTTATAATGCCGGACATATTTTGGGATCCAGCATTATTGAAGTTGAGGCGGATGGTAAAAAAATTTTATTCACTGGTGATTTGGGTAATAACCCCCCTCCTATAATTAAGGGCACTGATTTTTTTGAAGAAGCTGACTATTGCGTAATAGAGTCTGCTTATGGAGCTCGTATTCACGAACCGGCTCAGCCCGGAATTATTGAGGATTTGATTGAAGATGTGGCTAGAGACAAAAGCGTTTTAATGATACCTGCTTTTGCGATGGAGCGTACTCAGAAATTACTTTATGAAATGAATAGTTTATTTAAAGAGGAGCGTGTGCCCAGAGTGCCTGTTTTTTTGGACAGTCCGCTTGCGATAGAAGTAACTGATATATATAAGAAATATAAAAATTATTTTAACGACGAAACGTTAAAAGAGACGAAGAGAAGATATGCTCTCTTTGACTTTCCTGGACTTCAGAAGACTTTAACCACGGAAGAGTCTAAGAGCATTAATAATATTCCGGCCCCTAAGGTAATAATTGCCGGTTCCGGAATGTCTCAGGGGGGAAGAATATTGCACCACGAAATGAGGTATTTATCTGATCCCAAAAGCATTATTCTTTTCGTTGGTTATCAAACCAAAGGTTCTTTGGGCAGAAGAATTCAGGAGGGGACGCCCGTGGTTAAGATACACGGAGAAGATATCAGTGTTAAATGCAGAATTGTGTCGGTTGAAAGTTATTCGGCTCATGCCGATCAGGTGCAGCTTTTAAAGTGGCTTGAACCAATGAGATTTGGTCTAAGAAAAGTTTTTGTAGTACAAGGGGATGACGAAGGTAGTTCTATTTTAGCGAATAAGATAAAAGATCAGCTGGCTATTAGCTCAGAAATTCCGGAAGGCGGTAAGGTTTATGAATTATAAATCAAATTGTATTATAATTATTAATTATGGCTATAAAATTAAGTAAAAGAGAACATTTAAAATACAAAATATGTATTTCTGGCGCGGCCGATACAGGACATTGTACTGTTGATGCCGCAGAGAAAGCAGAGGAACTTGGCAGAGAGATTGCCAGAAGAGGAATGGTTTTAGTGACGGGCGCCACGGTTGGTATTCCGTATTGGGCCGCTAAGGGAGCTAAAGAAGAAGGCGGTATTGTTTTTGGTATTTCTCCTGCAGCTTCAGAAACTGCTCATATCAAAACATATCGTTTGCCAACAGATTATCATGATTTAATTATGTATACCGGCTTTGAGTATTCTGGCAGGAATTTGCTTTTGATACGTTCTTCCGATGCCGTCATTACCGTTTGCGGAAGAATGGGAACATTAAATGAATTTACCATTGCCTTCGAAGATCAAAAACCGATAGGTGTTTTAGAGGGTACCGGTGGAACGGCCGATGAGCTTAGGGGAATAGTAGAAAAAATGCATCGCGGTCCGGGAAGAGTGGTTTATTCAAAAGATATCAGCGACTTACTTGATAAAGTAGTAGTTGAGATAGAAAAAGATAAGAAAGCGAACGGAATTAAGAGAGGCTAAAAATTAAAATATACACAAAACATTATTATAATTAAAAAATCCTGCCTTTAAAAAAAGTTGGGATGTATAAAAATGGCAAAGAAAAAATCAAAAAAGCCGTTAAAAAAGAAAGTTGCAAAAAGGTCTGTCAAAAAAGCAGTAAAGAAAACGGTTAAAAAAGCGGCCAAGAAAAAAATAAAGAAAGCTGCAAAAAAAGCTTCTAAGAAAGTTGCTCCAAAAAGAAAGCCAATCGGCGAGGTTACTCATTTTTATGATAAAATTTGTGTTGCGGTAGTGAGATTTGATGAAGGAGTTGAAGTTGGAGATGAAATTTGTTTTGAGGGGCCAAAAGAGACTTTTTCTCAGGTTCTGAATTCTATGCAGTATGAGCATGAATCAATTCCCAAGGCTAAGAAGGGGCAAGAAGTTGGCGTGAAAACCAAAAAGCCAGTTAGGGAGGGACATAAAGTTTATCGTGCCTAAATCGCCCTTATTTCTTTATGTATAAAAATATTTTGTTTCCGGCCAGTATGCTAGCTGGAACAATAATAGGGGCGGGGATGTTCTCCCTGCCTTTTGTTTTCCAGAAGGCGGGCTTATTATTGGGATTCGCTCTCCTTTTTATTTTTGCTTTCATCTATGTGCTTATTTACTTCACTTATTCAGACATTATTCTTCGTACTGACGGAGATCATAGATTGGTAGGTTATGCCAGAATGTATTTAGGACGAGCGGGTTTTTGGGGAGCGATAGCTGTTGGTCTGATCCAATTATTTTTTGTTCTAACCATCTATCTTATTCTTGCCCCTAGTTTTACACAGCTAATTTTCGGGGGAAGCTATGATATCCATTTTATG
>JAJYZL010000096.1 GCA_021799965.1 bacterium
ATATAAAATGGTATTATCTTCTAAATTGAACTACTACATGGCAGAAATGAATTACATGCAAAGCCAGGCGCTGCTTGAACAGGCTGTAGGCTTGAACATCAATAAAATAGAAGAAAGAATTAAATAGAAAGAGAATGGAGAAATAAAAATGTTGAGTGAAACGAAATCCCGCTCTGCGGGGAAAAAATTAATCATAACCGGCATTATAAGTTTAATTATCGGAGTTGGCGGAGGATGGCTGATATTTCACAATCATACTTCCTCAAATTCTCCGGGAACAACAAGCGAAAGAAAAATTCTTTATTACAGATCGCCGATGAATCCTACCGTAACTTCCAAAGTCCCGATGAAAGATGAAATGGGAATGGATTACGTTCCTGTTTATGCAGATCAAAGCAGTTCAAGAGGGGAAAGAAAAATTGCATATTATAAATCCCCTATGGATTCAACTTTAACCTCGCCAGTTCCGAAGAAAGATGAAATGGGAATGGATTATGTGCCGGTTTACACAGATAACGTCGGGTCTAATGAAATACATATTGATCCGGCAACCCAACAGAATACCGGAGTAACAACCGAAACAGTTGAAAAGATGAGATTATCCCGAACGATTAGAACGACTGCTAATATCACTTACGACGAAACGAAGCTCTATACAATCTCAACAAAAATTATGGGTTATATTGAAAAACTTTATGTTGATTACACCGGTCAGCTAGTTAGAAAAGGTCAACCGCTTCTGGAAATCTACAGCCCTGATCTTGTAAGCACACAAGAAGAATATTTGCAAGCAATAAAATATAGAAATGAAATCTCTAAGAACGGTTCTTTAATTAGCCAAAAAGGAGCTGATCAATTAGTTGAAAGCGCAAAGCGAAGACTTCTTTACTGGGACATCCCGCTAAGCGGGATTCAAGCCCTTGAGAAAAGAGGCACACCGCAAAAGACTATGACGATCTATTCTCCGGCAAATGGAATTGTTACAGACAAGATGATTATTAACGGGCAGAATATCGAGCCGGGAATGGCGCTTTATAAAATTGCCGACCTTTCAACTGTTTGGGGGCTTGCCCAAATTTATCAATATGAACTGCCGTGGATTAAAGTTGGCGATAAAGTTGATTTGCAGTTATCTTATATGCCCGGGAAAACTTTTCAAGGACGAATAACATACATTTATCCTTATCTTGATTCGGATTCTAAAACAGTTCAGGTAAGGATTGAAATTCATAACACAAACAATTATGAATTTAAGCCCGGAATGTTTGCAGACGCCGCTATAAAGTCGCCTCTCATTCTTGAAACAGTGGCTGTACCAAATCAAGCAATAATTCATACCGGGACAAGAGACGTTGCTATAATTGCATTGGGCAACGGCTACTTTAGACCTGTAAACGTTATACTCGGAGCGCGAGGAGACGGAGGTTATGTCCAAATCCTTAAAGGCATTCATGAAGGAGAAAATATTGTTACATCTTCAGAGTTCTTAATTGATTCGGAAAGCAACTTGAATGCAGCGCTAAATAATATGCAGCAGCCGGGCAGCGTGGGTAACTCCGATACAACAAGTCAAAATAACTCCATACAAAATCAGCCTTCGAATAACGATATGAAAGGTATGGATATGTCTAAAGATAACAGCAAGAAAAAATAAAAAATCAGAAAACAGAATTAAGAATTTTTATCGGAGTTTTAGATGTTAGAAAAAATAATAGAGTATTCAGTTAAGAACAGATTTCTTGTAATACTTGCAGTAGTTTTCTTGATGGGCTGGGGAATTTATTCCTTGTACAATATACCCGTGGATGCAATACCGGATTTAAGTGATGTTCAAGTAATTATCTACACAAAATATGAAGGGCAATCACCGCAAATAGTTGAAGACCAGGTAACTTATCCGCTTACAACAGCTCTGGTATCGGTACCGGGGGCAAAGGTAGTAAGAGGATATTCCTTCTTCGGGTATTCACTAGTTTATGTAATATTCAAAGACGGTACAGATATTTATTGGGCACGAAGCAGAGTGTTAGAATATCTTAACTACGCAGCAAAAAGATTACCTAATAATGTCGTACCTACATTAGGGCCCGATGCAACCGGCGTGGGTTGGGTGTTTGAATATTCTCTTTCCTCAAAAAAACGGTCGCTTGCTGATCTTCGTACAATACAAGATTGGTACTTAAAATATCAGCTTAGTTCCGTTCCCGGTGTTGCCGAAGTTGCAAGCATAGGCGGGTTTGTAAAGCAATATCAAGTTACAGTCGATCCTGCAAAATTATTAGCTTATAATATCCCTCTAAGCGATGTTGAAATGGCAATAAAGAAATCCAACAATGATGTCGGCGGCGAAACTATTGAAATGGGCGAATCGGAATTTATGATAAGAGGATTGGGATATATAAAATCAATTCAAGATGTGGAAAATATCCCTGTAAAGATTGATAAGAAAACGAACACACCCGTTTACATAAAAGATATTGCTAACGTAGCCTACGGACCTGAAATGCGACGGGGTATTGCAGAATCTGACGGTAAGGGAGAGACCGTAGGCGGAATAATCGTAATGCGATACGGAGAAAATGCACTTTCGGTAATTGAAGGAGTTAAAAAGAAACTCGCCGAATTAAAGCAAGGGCTTCCTCCGGATGTAAAGATTACACCGGTTTATGACCGTTCCGGCTTAATTGAAAGAGCAATTGATACATTAAAAGATAAACTAATTGAAGAAATATTAATCGTTGCGCTTGTTTGTATTTTGTTTTTAATGCATTTCCGCAGTGCTTTTGTAGCAATTTTTACGCTGCCTACGGCTATTTTAATGGCTTTTATTGTAATGAGATTGCAAGGAATAAATGCAAACATAATGTCTCTTGGCGGAATTGCAATTGCCATTGGGGCTATGGTTGACGCTGCAATAATAATGATAGAAAATGCTCACAAGCATATTGAACACGATATGCTTCAACCTCCGGAGCATAGGCGGGACCGGTGGCAGTTAATTATTGAAGCTTCAAAGGAAGTTGGTCCGTCTTTATTCTATTCGCTTTTAGTAATAACGGTTTCTTTCATTCCGATATTCACTATGCAAGCACAGGAAGGAAAATTATTCAAGCCGCTTGCTTTTACAAAGACATATTCAATGGCGGCCGCCGCAATCTTATCAATCACTCTTGTACCTGTGCTGATGGGTTATTGGATTCGCGGAAATATTAAGCCGGAAGAAAAAAACCCTATCAATAAATTCTTAATTAAGATTTATCATCCTGTAGTAAACTTCGTAATAAAGCATTGGAAGTATGTCATCCTAACCTCGCTAG
>JAJYZL010000097.1 GCA_021799965.1 bacterium
TAATACCCCTCTATCATCCTAGACTTTTCGTGCGTCTTGATGCGAGTAAGAGCCTTAGCTTCAATCTGCCTGATTCTTTCACGGGTAACTCCAAATTCTTTTCCTACTTCTTCTAGTGTATGCGTTACGCCGTCTTCCAGTCCAAAACGCATCTGCAATATTTTTTGTTCTCTCGGGGTCAAATCAATCAAAATATCTTTAATTTGCTCTTTTAATAATGTCTGTGAAGCAATCTGCGACGGATTCAAATTCTTTTCATCGGGAATAAATTCAGATAATGTAGAATCTTCATCGTCATCACCCACCGGAGACTCCAATGAAACAACATCTTGAGATATCTTTTGGATGTGGTGCACTTTTTCAATAGGTAAATTCATTTCAATGGCAATTTCTTCCGGAAGCGGCTCGCGACCAAGCTCCTGAGTAAGCCTTCTTTTGGCTTGAGAATATTTAGAAATGGTTTCCACCATATGAACCGGAATTCTGATGGTTCTGGATTGATCGGCTAAAGCTCTGGTAATAGCCTGCCTGATCCACCACGTCGCATAAGTAGAAAATTTGAAGCCTCTGCGATAATCAAATTTATCAACTGCGCGGGCAAGTCCAATATTTCCCTCCTGCACCAGATCGAGAATGCTCAAATTCGGCGTCCTATTCACATAGCGCTTGGCAATCGAAACTACCAATCTGAGGTTTGCCCTAATAAATTCATTTTTGGCTTCTTTATCGCCCTTTTCCAATCTTTTAGCTAATTCTTTTTCCTGTTCGGAAGTTAAAAGCGGAGTTTTACCGATCTCCTTAAGATAAATCTGAACTGAATCCGGCATCGCGCCATCCGTAAAAGTAGCTCGCGCCAATTCTTTATCGGAAATCTCCTCCTCTTTAGGAAGCTGAATAAGCTGGCTAGTTTCAACAACTTTTATATTGGCTTTATCCAAATCGCCATAAACTTTTTCCAAAAAATTGACGTCATCTTCTATATGCGGAAAAAAATGCAAAACTTCGGTATCAGTAACAAAGCCTCTTCCGCGTCCGCGCTCAATCAGTTCTTCTAGTTGATTTTGAGAAGATACCTCTTTTGCTTCTTTTTTGGAAATTTTACCGGAAACTGCTTTTTTGGCGGCCTTATGCGCCGGCTTTTTTGTAGCTTTATTTTTATTTTTCTGACGCAAAACCTTCTTGCTTTTTTTAGCGGCCCCGATTGCCTTCTTTGTAGCTTTTTTTACGGCTTTTTTAATTTTTTTTGCTTTTTTACTCTTAACCGCTGCCTTCTTTTTATTTTTTTTCATAACAACGATAAAACCGCCTAAGCGACTACTTTTTAATTAATTTTCTATTAAATTGTTCTTTTTTTGAACTTAAAAATGCAATAACAACAAACTTATCCTCATCGAGCCGTGCATACATATTTATATTGGTATGCGGCTACTTGTCTGCCTTCATATTATGTATTTCCTTGGAAATATTGTCAAATTCCCTCATTTTTTCCGCCCATTCCCCGTCTTTTCCCTCCGCCTCAAAAATATTCGCCGCCTCTCTGGCTTTTTGCTGCCTTTCCTTCAAATTATCCAGCTTCAGTTCATAAATTAGTTTGCCAAACTCTTCTTCCAGATTATTTTCCTTAAATCCCGCGTTCTCAAAGCTAAAACGCAAGCTAATAAGCTCCGATACCTTGTCCAAAGAGCCGTCTAAATTCTTGCCTGCCTGTGCAGGCAGGCCTGCATTTTCATAAAGCTTCTTATACAGATCCGGCAAATATTCTAAATAGCTATTTAACTTATCTTTTATTTTTTCGTCATTCATAGCCAGGCCAATGAGCCTCTGACAAATCAGATCCCTTCTCGAAAATTCTTTTTCCGGCTCCTGAAGAGGATCTTCCTTGGGCGCATCCAGATCCTGAACTTCTTTAATATTTTCCATTTCTTCCATTAAAACGCTCTCGCTCGTTTTAGAGATTTCCGAAAGCTCTTTTATCCAATGATTTTTTTCTATTGAGCTTGGTAGAGCTTTTATTTTCGCCAAAACTATACGCAAATTCTTCTTTATTTTTTGAAAATCGGTTTCGCCACTTGCTTGCGCAGGCAAGGATTTTGTATAAAGATATTTGTAGAAATAATATTCCATGGCCGGCTTGGCTGTTTTCAGCAGTTCGGCAATGTGTCCCGGTCTTTGTTTAACCACATCTGCCGGGTCTTTCATTTTCGGATCGTCAATTATCAAAACTTTTACCGATAGATCCAAGCTAGAAGCCAGATCAATCCCTCTTTCAGCAGCCACTTGTCCGGCATCATCAGCATCAAAACTTAATATCAATTCATCCGCTATCTTCTTTAAAGTCTTCAAATGTTCCGGCGTTAAGGCCGTACCCGAGGTGGCGATTGCGTTTTTAACTCCATCCTGCCACATCATCAAAAAATCCATCTGACCTTCAACCAAAACAGCCGATTTTTCTTCGCGTATAGCATTTTTCGTTTTGTGGAAGCCATAAAGTATCTTAGATTTCTGAAAAATAGGAGTTTCCGGACTATTCACGTATTTACCCGTATTTCTGTCATCACGCCCGGGCAAGATCCTGCCGGTAAAACCGACAACTTTTCCGACGTGATTGTACAATGGGAACATCAGCCGTCCGCGAAACCTATCCCAATACGTTCCCCTCTCTGTTTTAAAAATAAGACCGGCTTTTTCCATGTCTGCAATGCTGAATTTTTTATTAAGCAGGTGACGGGTTAAAGCGTCATATTCGTCGGGCGCGACGCCCAATTCAAACTCTTTAGCTGTCTCACCTTTCAGGCCGCGATCTATGAGATATTTTTTAACTTCTTCCGACCCATACAGATTATTTCTATAAAATTCTTTCGCCGATTCCAATACTTTATATAAAACGTCGTAAGTTTTGAAATCCCGTCCGCCATGCACGTCCAAATTCACGCCAGCTTTTTCGGCCAAAACTTTTAAAGCGTCAAAAAACTCCAGATTCTCATAAAGCATCAGGAATTTAATTACATCTCCGCCGTTACCGCAGCCAAAACAATGCCAGATTTGCTTATCCGGAGAAATCATAAAAGACGGGGTTTTTTCTTTATGAAAAGGACAAACGGCGCGGAAATTTTTCCCGGCCGGAGTCAGCTTCAAGTATTGCCCCAAAAAATCAACGATGTCTATTTTTTCTTTAACTAGTGATGATATTGATAATGTTTCCATATAATTGACTAGCGGCATTTTATTCAAGCCCTAGACGTGAGGAGTGACGCGTGTAAGAACACGCTAACGACGAACAACGACGGAATTGAATTATTATCAATATCGTCACC
>JAJYZL010000098.1 GCA_021799965.1 bacterium
GGCAGAAGTGAACCAAGAGCATTGAGAACAAAAAATACTAAATATCCATTTTTAAAGGGAAACAGATATCCGTGTTTATTATCTTAACCTTGTACCATTACCCCGATGGGGCTTTATTTATAAATATGCATTTCTATTATTATGTTCATGTAGTCGCAAAGCGGCAACATTTTAGCAGGCATTCTAATTATCCTTGAACCGCAGAGCGGTGGCATATTAGTAGATAAATAATACGAAAAATATTAGAGCTCCAGAGGAGCGACATATGGCAACTTAAAAAATGATTTTTCAATAATAAGTTTTTGTTTCGCCACTCTGTGGCTCTTTTATTTTTTTTGTAATTTTATCTACTAATGTGTCGCCCCGCTGGGGCTTTTTGATTTTCTCTACTGATGTATCATCGCACAATTTGATTACCACAATTCATTAATTGAATACCATAATTGAACCAGGTTCTCATAATTGCTCGTGAAACGCAGAGATTTCTACTACTAATGTTTCGCCACTCTGTGGCTCTTTTATTTTTTTTGTAATTTTATCTACTAATGTGTCGCCCCGATGGGGCTTTTTTATAAATATGCATTTCTATTATTATGTTCATGTAGTCGCAAAGCGGCAACATATTAGTAGGCATTCTAATTGTCCTTGAACCGCAGAGCGGTGACATATTAGTAGATAAATAATACGAAAAATATTAGAGCTCCAGAGGAGCGACATATCTCCCCATTCAAAAAACCCCTTAATAATTTAATGTCATCTCTAATAACTGCTCAACCAAACAAGGTGGAATAATGGAATGTTTGGGATTTCTCCCACTATTCCATTACTCCATCTCTCCATCATTCCCGATCCTAGAGTCATTATCTAATCTTTATATGCAATTCTTTTAATTGATCTTCATCTACTAACGAAGGCGCTTCATCCATCAGCGAAATAGCGCTTGCAGTTTTGGGGAACGCAATTACTTCACGGATAGAACTTTCACCCGCAAATATCATCGCCATACGGTCGAATCCAAAGGCAATTCCGCCATGCGGAGGTGCGCCGAATTTAAAGGCATTCATCAAAAATCCGAATTTATGTTCTGCTTCTTCGTCAGTGATTCCCAGCGCCTTAAACATTTTTGACTGAAGATCCGCATTATGAATTCTAATACTTCCGCCTGCAATTTCGGTTCCGTTTAATACAAGATCATAAGCTCTTGCTTTAACTTTCGATGGATCGCTTTCCATAAATTCTACGTCTTCCAGGCGCGGCGATGTGAATGGATGATGCATTGCATAAAAGCGCTTTGTCTGCTCGTCCCATTCAAACAGAGGGAAATCAGTTACCCAAAGTAGTTTTGGTTCGGCGTTCAGCTTGATTAAATCAAGACGGCGCGCCATTTCTAATCTTAATTGCCCCATGATAGAAAGCGTTTTTAATTTTGATCCGGTAAGGATAAAAAGTAAATCTCCCGGTTTTGCATTTAGACTTTCGATAATGTTTTTCTTTTCATCATCCGACAAGAATTTTGCTATCGGCGCTTCAAGCTCAGTACCGGAGGCTGATTCTTTTACGCGCATCCAGATGAGTCCGCCGGCGCCAAGTTTTTTAACATAGTCAGTTAATACGTCAAGCTGGTTTCTTGTATACTCGCCGCAGCCGGGAGCAAGAAGTCCCGAAATTATTCCGTTATTTTTTATACTGTCATTAAAAACTTTGAACGAAGTATTTTCAAAAACATGGTTTAATGTTACCATCTGCAAATCAACGCGAAGGTCGGGTTTATCGCTTCCGTATTTTTCCATTGCTTCGTCAAAAGTAAGCTTTGGAATAACGGGCAAATCTTTATTCCAGATTTCTTTGAAGAGAATCTTCATCAATCCTTCAACTATGTCGAAAATATTCTGTTGATCGATGAAAGACATTTCAACGTCAATCTGCGTAAACTCCGGCTGGCGGTCTGCACGCAAATCTTCATCACGGAAACATTTTACAATTTGAAAATAACGATCAAGCCCGGATACCATTAAAAGCTGTTTGTACTGTTGTGGTGATTGAGGCAGCGCATAAAACTTTCCTTTGTGAAGGCGGCTCGGGACAAGATAATCGCGTGCTCCTTCGGGAGTGCTTTTCATAAGCACAGGAGTTTCAACTTCAATAAAATTATTTTTATCAAAATATTGGCGGACAATCTGATACATTTTATGCCGCATCAAAATATTTTTCTGCATCGAAGGACGGCGCAAATCCAAGTAACGATATTTTAATCTAACATCTTCGCTTGTATCAACGTCATCTTTAATCTGAAAAGGAGGAGTTTTAGCTTCATTTAAAATTACAAGTCTGCTAACCATTACATCTACGTTACCAGTAGGAAGTGCGGGATTTTCAGTACCTTCAGGACGCTTTCTGACTTTTCCTTCAATGGAAACAACAAATTCATTCCTTAAACTTCCTGCTGCCAAATGAGCTTCGGCATTAAATCCCGGTTCAAAAACAATCTGAGTAATTCCGTACCGGTCACGGATATCAATAAATATTAAACCGCCCAGGTCGCGTCTTGTATCAACCCATCCGTTTAATATAACACTATCACCAATGTTAACTTCCCTTAATTCTCCGCATGTATGTGTTCTAGTCTTAAAAAACATTTTACTATTCGAACTCCTTAAAAAAGATTGAATTATAAAAATAAACAAATCGAATTGGGTATACAAATAGATTTCGGTATGTAAAACGAGATAGATGAATAATTGCTAAACTTTTCATTCGTGTTAATTAGTGAAATTCGTGGCTTATTTCACCATCATCATCTTCATTACGTTGTTCCAATTGCCTGTACTGATACGGTAAAAATAAATTCCTGACGATACATGCTCTCCATTTCCATTTATACCATTCCACATTACCTCACTGTAACCCGAAGGATACTCGCCATCTGCGATCTGTGCAACCTCTCTACCAACAACATCGTAGATTACTAGCTTTACATGTGAAGCACCCGGCAATTCAAAAGCTATTTTAGTTGAAGGATTAAACGGGTTGGGATAGTTGTTGTAGAGCTTATAATCCTTTGGCGCTCCGACCGAAACACGTATTTCCTTCGTCCATCTTTGACCATCAGCCATGCTTATTACTGCTGATAATGTGGTATCTTTTTCTGTGGGAGCTCTTTTATTTACGGAAAATACAAACTCCACATCAGTTGATGAATTTGCTGAAATATTTTTGATGAATACAGTGTTTAATTTTAATTCAAGCCATGACGGTGGATTAATAAAAGTTACAGAAATATTCTTCACTTCTACGCT
>JAJYZL010000099.1 GCA_021799965.1 bacterium
ATGTTCATCATCAAAAAGATATTCTGCAAGTGCGCGCGCTAGTTCTGTTTTCCCAACTCCAGTTGTTCCTAGAAATATAAATGAGCCAATAGGTCGGTTCGCGTCCTGCAATCCGGTTCTTGACCTTCTTATTGCATTAGCAACAGCGTTTACCGCTTCATCCTGTCCAACTACTCTGGAATGAAGCTCGTCTTCTAATTTTAAAAGCTTTACTCTTTCACTTTCCAACATTTTACTTACTGGAATTCCGGTCCACTTCGCAACAACTTCAGCAATATCTTCGGCATCAACTTCTTCTTTAAGCATCCTCTGATTTTTTTGAATTTCTGAGAGGCTGCTGGTTTCCTTCTGAAGTTCCTTTTCCAGAGAAGAAATTTTCCCGTAACGAAGCTCAGCAACTTTTCCGAGGTCGCCTTCCCTTTCAAATTTTTCAGCTTGAAGTTTCGCTCCTTCTACTTCACTTTTCATCGCTCTTATCTTTTGTATTTTTTCCTTTTCAAGCTCCCAATGAAGCTTAAGCTTATTTCTACCTTCTACAAGTTCACTCATCTCCTCTTTTAGTTCAACCAGTCTTTTTACAGAAGCTTCGTCTTTTTCTCTTTTCAAAGCTTCATTTTCTATCTCCAGCTGCTTAATTTTTCTTTCGATTACATCAAGCTCTTCTGGCATCGAGTCAATTTCAATTCTTAATTTTGATGCGGCTTCATCAATCAGGTCAATTGCTTTATCAGGAAGAAATCTATCCGTGATATATCTGCTTGACAATTGAGTTGCAGCTATAATAGCACTATCAGTAATTCTGACCCCATGATGAACTTCATAACGATTTTTCAGTCCACGTAAAATTGAAATTGTATCTTCTTCCGAAGGTTCCGTTATAAGCACCGGTTGAAATCTTCTTTCAAGGGCTGCATCTTTTTCGATATACTTTTTATATTCATTTAAAGTAGTTGCGCCAATTGCATGAAGCTCACCACGTGCGAGAGCGGGTTTTAATATATTCGCAGCATCCATCGAGCCGGAGACAGCGCCAGCACCGACAAGAGTATGGAGCTCATCGATGAAGAGTATTATTTCACCATTGGATTCTTCAATCTCTTTAATTACAGCTTTCATTCTTTCTTCAAATTGTCCGCGGAATTGAGTACCGGCAATAAGAGTTCCCATATCCAAAGCCATGATAGTTTTAGACTTTAAATTTTCCGGTACATCGCCCGAAATAATGCGTTGGGCTATTCCTTCGGCAATTGCTGTTTTACCTACACCGGGTTCACCTATTAGAACAGGATTATTTTTTGTCCTTCTTGAAAGCACTTGAAGCACTCTTCTGATCTCTTCATCTCTTCCAATTACTGGGTCAAGCTTACCCGCTTGAGCAAGCTCGTTCAAATTGTTTCCGTATTTTTTCAAAGCTTGATACGTGTCTTCGGGATTTTGCGAGGTTACTCTTTGATTACCACGAACATCTTTTAATGCCGAAAGAGTTTCTTCGTGAGAAATCCCATTATCGCGTAAAAGCTGACCTGCCTTTCCTTCTGATGAAGAAAGTGCAAGCAGAATATGTTCGGTCGAAACAAACTCATCCTTTAAAGCTCTTGCCTCTTCAGCGGCAATATCAAAAAGCTTAAACGCCGCGCTGGACATTTGCTGATTACCAGAGCCTGAACCGCTTACCTTGGGAAGATTTTCAAGAAGCTCATTAGTTTTAACTTTTAAACGCGAAATATTTCCTCCTGTTTTTTGAATAATTGTATCGGCAATATTTCCAGTTTCCTGAATTAGCGCAGCAAGTATATGCTCCGGTTCCACAATTTGATTATTATAATTTTGAGCAATCTCAAGAGACGATTGAACGACCTCTTGTGCTTTTACAGTTAACCTGCTAAGATTAAATGCCATAATATTTTTCCTTCCTGGGTATCAAATTTAAATCCGAAACCCAGCTAATCACAGTTTTTTTACTTCTGTGTACCATTCGCTTGATTGTTCAAGCATCTGATTCATTCTTTTTACCAGTTTGTAAGGGTCATTCAAACTTCCCTCAAGCAACAAAGCCGATTCATATAATTCTTCCGCTACGTTTCCAATATATTCATCGTTTGAATTTGACTTAAATATCTTTAAAAGATTTCTAATAAGTTTATGGTCTTTATTTATTTCAAAGACTTTTTTCTGAACCGATATATCTTTATTCGTCAAGCGTAAAATTTTCTGCATTGAAGCAGACATGCCCTCTTCCGCACTAACTACACATGCCGGAGAATCACTTAATCGTTTTGATTCTTTTACTTCCGTAACCCGGTCGCCGAGAATTGCTTTTATTTTTGCAAGAAGGCTGTCGAATTGCTTTTCATCATCATTGTCAAGACTTTGAAATTTGTTTTCTTTTTCTGAAACATCTTTTAACTGTTCCAATTTATTAAGCTCAGTAGAATCGACCGACTTAAAATCAAAATCCTTAAATTTTCTAATTGAGGTAACAACAAATTCATCTATCGGATCATAGAGATAAATAACCTCAATTCCCTTCCGTTTAAAAATTTCAAGATGAGGATCGAGGGCTATTGCATCCCGGCTATTTCCGAAAGCATAATAAATTTCTTTTTGCCCATCAATTAGCCTTGAGACATAATCTTCGAGTCCGGTTAGCTGATCAGCATTGCTACTGGTTGAAGAATTAAATCTCAATAATTGTGAGTACTTCTCCATGTTTGTAAAATCGCTGTAGCCAAGCTTAAAGACTCTTCCGTGTTCCTTCCAGAACTCAGCATATTTTTCAGGTTCGTCTTTTGCTTTTTTCAGGAGGTACGAGAGCACCTGATTTGTAATGCTGTTTGCAATTTTCGTGAAGATCACATTTTCCTGTAAAGTCTCTCTTGAGATATTCAGAGGTAAATCTTCCGAATCCACAACACCTTTTACGAAGCTTAAATATTCCGGCAGCAAATCCTTATTTTTGTGTTGAATCAATACTCTACGGACATATAGATCTAAACCGTAATCTTCACGGTTGAACCCGAATAAATCAAAATTCTTTTTAGGAACAAAAAGTAGGGCACTAAATTGTATTGGGGCATCGACGGTGACATGGATAGTATCCATCGGCTCTTCGCTATCGTAGCTTAAGAATTTGTAAAACTCGGTGTACTCTTCTTTAGTAATTTTATTTTTCGGTTCCCGCCAAAGCGCAGATATTGTATTTATCTTTTCATTCTCTAGATAGATAGGAAATGAGATGAAATTCGAATGTCTTTTAATAGTTGATTCAAGTC
>JAJYZL010000100.1 GCA_021799965.1 bacterium
ATGAGTTAAAAAAGAATTTTCCTTTTGCTTTCAAACATCTTTCGCATTACAAAAAAGAATTGAGCGACCCAAAACGAGATATAAAACCTGAACCAAAAACTAAAAACGAATGGTATCGCTACGGCAGACATCAAAATCTGGATAAATGCGAAGTTGATCAAAAAATCATCGTTGGTGTTTTATCGGTCGGCAACAAATATGCTATTGATACGCATAAAACCCTTATTTCGTCAGGTGGAACAGCCGGATATTGCATGATTACTTTGCCGGAAAAATTTTCTTATTCTGTTTACTATATTCAAGCTTTGCTTAATTCTAAATATCTTGAATGGTTTTCTTTTCTCATTGGAGAAGTTTTTCGAGGTGGCTATATCGCAAGAGGTACAAAAGTTTTGAAAAAATTGCCGATTAGAAAAATTGATTTTGTGAATAAGCAAGATAAAAAATTACATGATGATATTGCCAAACTTCAAAAAGAACTGATTGAAATTCAAGAAGAATTAGATCAAGTACAGGATAATATTCGTTTAAGAACACCTCTGAAAAGAAAATTTGATAATACCAAAACATCTCTTGATAAATTACTTCAAGAGCTTTTTCAGCTTGGAAAAGATGATGAACTTATACCTTTAATTTCGGAAATTTATGCAACTAATTAAAAACGCCACAAGTCAGAAATTGAGAGGCGGCTTTTATACTCCCGAGCCAATAGCTGATTTTATTTTAAAATGGGCTTTTAACGCAAGTAAAGGTCAAGATGTGCTTGAGCCAAGTTGTGGTGATGGCGTTTTTTTGGAAAGCATTAAAAAAAATAATTTTCCTTATAAGTCTATAACAGCGGTTGAGCTTGATAAACAGGAAGCTGAAAAATCAAAAAAATTAAACCTAAAATTTACGGAAATTATCAATACCGACTTTTATGAGTTTTGCAATGAATCAGAAAAAAAAAATGACATTGTTGTCGTAAATCCACTTTATATCCGCTATCAATATTTTGACAAAAAACAACAAAAGGAAGCCGGAAAAATTTTTGACAAGGTAAATTTAAAATATTCAAAACTCACCAATGCTTGGGTGTCTTTTGTGATTGGTTCAAGTCTGCTTCTCAAAGAAAACGGCAAAATGGGCCTTGTTCTACCTGCCGAGCTTTTGCAAGTCTCTTATGCCAAGACGCTTAGAAATTATCTATCTCATTTTTTTCACAAAATAAATATTATTTCTTTTAAAAAACTTGTTTTTCCTGATATTCAACAAGAAGTTGTTTTATTGCTTTGTGAGAGAAACGGTATTGATAAGCATTTAATTGAGCATTTGGAGGTTGAAGACGCAAGCGACTTAGAAAATATTGATATTACACTTTTGAGAAGCCCGAAAAAAGAAATTGATTTTCAAGAAAACAAATGGACTTTTTATTTTCTGGATCAAGAAGAAATTAATTTCTTGGAAAAACTGAGAAAAACAAAACTTCTTCCAAATATTAAAAATTTTGCCGATGTTGAAGTCGGAATCACAACAGGAGCAAACGATTTTTTCACAGTACCAAAGCCTATTGTTGACACTTTTAATTTAAAAGAATACACCAAGCCTTTAGTTGGTCGCAGCGTACAAGTAAACAGCCTGATTTTTACAACGGATGATTGGAAACTAAACCGCAACATAAATGCAAAGGCTCATTTACTTGTCTTTCCTCAAAAAAAAGAAATGTCTGATAATACTGAGGCTTTGAAATATTTAAGAATTGGTGAAAGTCAAAATATTCATAAAGGCTATAAATGCCAAATTAGAGATGAATGGCAAATAATCCCTTCTATCAAATTGTCTGACGCTTTATTTATTCGCAGAAATAATTTATATCCGAAACTTATTGAAAATCTTGCAAATGCTTATACAACGGACACAATGCACAGGGTTTTTATAAAAGATAAAATAAACTTAAAAGCCTTTGTTGCCAGTTTTTACAATTCTCTTTCTTTTGCTTTTTCCGAAATTGTGGGCAGAAGTTATGGGGGCGGAGTTTTAGAACTTATGCCAAATGAAGTTAAAGAAATTTTGTTGCCTTACAAAGAAGAACATGCCGAAATAATAAACAACCTTGATCAAATGTTTCGAGAGAAAAAAAACATTGATGAAATTCTTGCTTATTCTGACGAGATAATTTTAAAAAGAGGTTTTGGATTTTCGGATAAAGAAATCAAACTTGCCAATAGTATTTGGAAAAAGCTTTCAGGGAGAAGGCTGAATAGGAAAAGGTAATTTTTAATCATGTCCCAAACTACAAAATCACACGCTAAAGACTATTTGCTTGAATACAAAGCCAAAAAGGACACACCGAAATGGCTTGCTTTATTAATTCAAAAGGTAATTAATACCAATGCAAAAGTTTCCGAAGATGAAAAAGACGCGATATATCAGGAACTTCTAAAGGAAAATGGAATTGAGGTTGAACAAACTGCGGAAGAAATTAAAAATGAGGGCGTTGTTACTCAAACAGAAACAACAAACAATTCAAAAAAGCAAAAACTTACCTTGCAAAAAATTACTCACATAAAAGGTGTTAATGCTCTTATCTCTAATCAGTCTATTACCTTAAGTCCTGCGTGTACCGTGATTTTTGGGCTTAATGGTACCGGCAAAAGTGGATATTTCAGAATTATCCATGAACTTGCGGGCGGTATTAAGTCTAAAGATATTTTAGACAATATTCATAAGCAAGGCGATGGTTTAGAGGTTGATGTGAATTTTTTATTAGACGACAAAGCACAAAACCCTTTCAGATGGGAAGATAAAACATTGCGAGGCATCCCCCCATTTAACCAGATAAAGGTTTTTGATACAGAGTATTTACCAATTTTTTTAAATGAACGCGAAAGCTCAGTAAACGTAGAGCCGCTTGGACTAAATTTTTTTCGAGTGATCGTAATACTTATTGATGAATTTAAGGATAAATTAAGTCAAGCTCAACGGCAAAAGCAAAATTCGTCTCCTGATCTGCAAGCATTGATAGATGTTGTCCATTCTGACGATCTAAAAACATTACTCGGCAAAACTTCATTAACAGAACAAGAAAAACAACAGTTGGATGATAATAAATTTTTTTCCAAGGAGGACGCCACACGACTTGAACAGCTAAAAAAAGATAGAGCCAACCTTGAAAAAAATACTACCGAAGATAGCAAAAAAGTTTTAAATCAAGAAAAAAAGGAAATAGACGATCTCAAGGAACACTTATTAGGACTTAAAACGGACATTGAAGAATTAACAAAAAACA
>JAJYZL010000101.1 GCA_021799965.1 bacterium
GAGAGGGGCGCAATTCCTTTGCCGCATCCGGCAATAACTAAAACAATGCTTAATAAGATTATGCCCGAAAAATATTTAGCCATATATATAATAATTGTTGTTAAGCAACGCTTTTAACTTTACCAATGATAACGGCTTCTTCGCCAAATTCCTTTGAAAGCTTGAGGATTTTGCTTTCATCCTCTTTTGAAACAACTGCTATTAAACCAATACCCAAATTAAAAACCAATCTCATTTCCTCGTCATTTATTTTACCCGTATTCTGAATAAGCCTGAAAATATCCGGGATCTGCCAGGATTGCCAATTAATTTCTAATTTAAGTCCTGCTGGCAGGATTCTATTCGTGTTGCCTACTATTCCACCGCCGGTAATATGAGAAAATCCTTTGACGAAAAGATTTTCTTTTAGATGGTTTATCAAGCTAAAATATGATTTGTGTATTTTTAATAATTCAGTTCCTAATTCTTGCTTTAACCCCTCTGCTATTGAATGGACAGAATATTTTTCTAACAGAACTTTCCTTGCAAGTGAATAGCCATTAGTGTGCAATCCATTTGAAGAATATCCAACCAATATGTCGCCTGCTTGTATTCCGCTGCCGTTTATAATTTTAGATTTATCTACAATCCCGACGATTGTGCCTGACATATCATATTCTTCTTCTGAATATAACCCCGGCATTTCTGCAGTTTCACCTCCAATAAGTGCACATCCGTTTTCTCTACAAGCTTTAGAAAACCCCTCCACAATTTTTTCTGCTACGTTGGGATTCAATTTCCCGAAAGCTAAATAGTCTAAAAAATAAAGTGGCTTTGCACCACAAACAGCAATATCATTAACGCAATGGTTAACCAAATCCTGCCCTACTGTATCATGCATATTCATGGCAAAAGCAATTTTTAACTTTGTGCCAACTCCATCTACACTCGAAACTAAAACCGGATTTTTATATTCAACCAAATTCAATTCATAAAAGCCACCAAACAATCCTATATCAGAGAGAACATTTTTATTAAAAGTTGAACGGGCATGAGTTTTGATCTTCTTTATTGTTTCATCTCCGGCTTCAATATTAACTCCCGCCGATTTATAAGTAGTCTCCAAAAATTTTCTCCTATATTAAAATTGATATGTTCATCAGAAAAATTATTAACTGAAATTTACCATATAAAGTGACAAACTTCAAAAACAACAATTTACTTGATGGTTATTTTTCTGACTATAAACTATCACAATAGAGATTCTCATTATATTTGAAATTGTCAGCTTAGAATAAGCTAAGAAAAAATAATTCTGACAAATTATTCTTAGCACATCGCACTGTGACATTTTGTCCGATCTTAGATTTTTTTCTTTCTATTTTTTTTCAAATTTTCCCCATTTCTACCAGGCTTCTACCAAGCCTATAACAAGCCTCCACCAAGTTTATAATTCTTATCAAAATTTAGTCAAAAAAAAGTTTGCCATTTTTGGCAAAAGCTCGCTCAAATAAATAGCATCTTGGACAGTTTAATCGTGCAGAACGCCTATACAAATCTTCAATAAAAATCAGGAATATGCCCACCCGGGAAAAATGAATTAATTTAAATATCATTCCCGATACCTGGACAGAAAAGCGTGAATTTATCTCATATTAGAAGGTCTTAGAATTCCCTTTCCAATTTACGAGCTCGGTAGTCCATTAAAATATCCATCTAAAGTTGATTTAGTTATATTTTCTGAATTATCCATTACATTCTCCCACAAATGAAAATTATTCTGTTAGATTTCTTAATAAACGGAAACTATATTTATAATTACCAATAATTTTTGTCGTAATATTGGTAAACCTATAGTCAGTTTTTGGTATGATAGTTGTAATTATTAGTCATGTTAACATAATCAACAACAATATATCGGGGATCATCTATGATCAAATTAAAATTACTTTTATCGTTGCTTTTCCTGGCTTTTTTCGCAGTCGAGCCCTTAGTGAGTACTTCTGCACAAACGGCTCATATAAAAACCAGACAAATATATCCTCGTACTCTCGGTACAGTGCCTGCTGGAACAAATCCTGTTTATAGCGGCATTAATATCGTTGCACGTGGAATGCTAGTTTATTTAACTGCCGATACGACAGGGGGAGTTAATACTTTTACTTGGACTTTGTCTGGACCGACTGGGACAACAACAATCTTGAGTAGCACAACAGCTCAAAATATTACTTTTGTTCCTGACTCTATAGGAAATTACATTATTGGCTTAACAGTCAACGGTGGTAGCACTGATGCTGACACGTTCTATGTTAGTACTTATAGAGGTGTTACGGGAAATGCACCTAATTGTAGTAACTGTCACTCATCGACTTTTACAAGTTGGCAGCAAACTCCGCATGCAAATATTTTTAAAGAGGGAATCACGGGAGAATTAGAAGTTGCGCCAGTAAACGGTCAACAAATGGGAGTATATTCCATAGCTCGTTGCGCTAAATGCCACACAACCGGATATGATCAATCTGCCAATAATGGCAATTTTGGTTATCTATCTCATAAAAGTGGATATGACACAGCATGGGCAGCAACATACACACTTCAAAGCGGGATATATTTTATTCCGCAAGGTGATACCACAGCTTGGAATTTATTATCTACAAATACTGCATACTCCAATGCTGCTCCTGTTGCTAATATCGGCTGCGAAACCTGTCATGGACCGGGTGATGGTCATGCATCATCTTTTGGTAATGTAAGCAAAATCAGCAAAACCTTAGATGCAGGTGTTTGCTTGCAATGCCATGATGCACCTACGCATCACACGATTGGTACTTATTATGAGGCATCGAACCATGCAACTATGCCGCTTGCTGGAAGTCATGCTACTTCTACTTCTTGCTTCCCATGCCATAGCGGTAGTGCTTATTTCAAATATACTAAGAGTCAGACTACTCCGGGTTATACCACTGCAGATGGCTCTCAGAATATTACTTGCGCAGTCTGCCATGATCCTCACGTTGCTACTAATTTTGGACTTCGCTTAGTACCTATTACTTTGAAAAACGGTTATGCTGTTCCTACCGGAATGGGTGGAAATGGTCAACTATGTATGACTTGTCATCAGTCCCGCAAAAACATAAGTACTACGATTACAAACGCTGGCCCTTATTATGGTTTCTCTGACCGTTTTGGACCTCATCACGGACCACAAGCAGATATGTTCTTTGGGCAGAATGCATACCAATACGGTGATTCTTCTTTAACAGAATTAATGAC
>JAJYZL010000102.1 GCA_021799965.1 bacterium
CATTGGATTTTCTTCGTGAGGTTCATACAAACTTCCGCCAAGAAGCTTGCTATATTCATTGGTTTTGAAATCAGAAAATCTGATAATAACTTTATTCGGCCAAAAAGCTGCGCCAATTTTAGCTATTCCCTCCGCAAGCTCATCGACATAAAAACCAGTTTTGGTATCATAACCAGCCGAAAGCTTATCTATTTCTTTAACAATCTTTTTAATTTCCGGATCATAGCTCGTCTTTAACTTTTCATAATTGATTAAAGCATTGGGATGAACTTTGATATGTGAAGCTATAATAAACTCCAGCCTTCCCAAACCAACTCCGGAAACCGGCAGATAGCTTTCTTTAAAGGCCTCGTCGGGAGAACCGATATTCACCATTATCTTAGTTTTAGTTTTAGGAATTTGATCCAGCTTATGCTGAATTGATTCAAATGGCAGCTTGCCGTCATAAACATGGCCGACTTCGCTGGAAGCGCAGTCAACCGTAACCTCCATTCCCTTTTTTAAAATTTTTGTGGCCTTTTCGGAACCGACAATACAGGGAATGCCGAGCTCTCGCGAAACAATAGCGGCGTGGCTTGTGCGGCCGCCTTCATCGGTGATAATCGCGGATGCAATTTTCATAATCGGCTCCCAATCGGGATCGGTCATTTTGGTAACCAAAACCTCGCCTTTATTGAACTGCGTAATGTTTTTGGCATCTTTTATAATATTCACCTTTCCGGAACCGATCTTCTTTCCAACCGATATGCCGGTAAGCAATAATTTGCCGGGCTTATTTAATTTGAACTCTTCGTAAATATTTTGAGGCTTGGAAGAATATATGGTCTCCGGTCTTGCCTGAACGATAAACAATTCCCCCGTTTTTCCGTCTTTCGCCCATTCAATATCCATGGCCTGATATTTTCCTTTTTTCTGAGAAAAATGTTTTTCAATTTTCACCGCCCAATCGGCATATTTCAGAACCTCTTCATTGGTTAACGAAAACCTGTTTTGATCTTTTTCGGAAACCTTTACCACTTTAGTTCCCTCCTTACCATGATAGATCATTTTTTCATTCTTAACTCCAAGATTTTGGGCAATGATAGATTTAAAGCCTTTTTCCAATGTCGGCTTAAAAACAATAAATTCATCCGGTATAACCCTGCCCTGAACTATCATTTCGCCAAGACCGAATATGCTGTTTATAACGACTACTTTATTGAAGCCCGATTCGGTATCCAATGTAAAAATAACTCCACTGGAGCCAAGGTCGGAATGAACCATCTTCTGAATACCGACGGAAAGCGCAGTATCATAGTGAGAAAAACCTTGATCGGCCCTATAAGAAATGGCTCTATCTGTAAAAAGAGAAGCGATGCATTTTTTAACGGCGATAAGCAATTCTTTTGATCCGGAAACATTTAGAAAAGTTTCTTGCTGACCGGCAAAAGAAGCGTTTGGCAGATCTTCGGCTGTTGCCGATGAACGAACAGCAACGGCGACTCCCTTTTCGTACATTTTTTCCATTTCGGAATAATTAGAAATTATTTCTTTTTTCAAATCTTCCGGAAGCTCAGCAGATAAAATAGCTTTCCTACACAACAATCCCTTTCTTTGAAGATCTTTAATATTTTTTGTATTCAGATCAGACAATATCTCTTTTATTTTCTTATCCAAGCCGGTTTTTTCAAAAAAGTGCCTGTATGCAAAAGCTGTTAACGCAAAACCATTTGGAACATTAACTCCAAGCGGCATCAAATTAGAAAACATTTCTCCTAAAGCGGCATTCTTTCCGCCGGCTAAAGGCACGTCTTTAATTCCCAGATCCTTGAACCATAGCACTAACTGTTTATTTTTATCCATAATAGTTAGAAGTTATTGAATTAATTATTAATTGCTATCACTATATCCGCCACATTAGAACCGGTATCGCCAGTATTTATAAAATCTCCGGTTTTTTTGAAAAATTCATAAGAATTGTTATCTTTCAAATATTTTTCTATATCTAAATTTTTCTTTTTTGATTTTTCTCTAGAAATTATATCACAAATTGCACCTGCGTGATCGGTATTATCCCTACCATCTGACGCGACGGAAGACATAATTTGATTATCCTTAATAAATTTTAAGGCCGAGAGGGCCATTTCTTGGTTTCGCCCACCCTTTCCCCCGCCTAAAATCTTAACGGTCGTCTCTCCAGCATATAACAAGGCAGTTTTAGCATCTTCTTTTGATAGCGATTCAACAATTTCTTTTGCAACATCTCTAGCTTCGCCGCTTAAATTATCACTTACAATTTTAGAAACATATCCAAGTTCGGCGGCCTTACCAGACATAGCCTCAAGCGCGGTTCGGTTGGAAACCAATAAAATATTTTTTACTTTTTCAAAATATTTGCTGTCTTTTGGAGTTTCAATGAGATTGGCCGAAGAAAAGCCGCATTTTTTGTGAATATTATATTTTTTCATTACAGCCCTTGCCTCATCTATAGTGGTAGTATCCTTAACCGTTGGCCCTGAAGCTATAAATTCTAAATTATTTCCAATCACATCAGAAAAAATAAGCGAAACGACCCAAGCCGGATAGGCATATTTCGCCAAAAATCCTCCGCGCGCCAAAGACAGATGCTTTCTTACCGTATTCATTTCCTGAATATTTGCGCCGGCATGTATTAATGCATCAACCACTGAGGACTCTTCAATGCAGGTAAAGTTATGCGGCTGACAAAGAAGCGCCGAACCACCGCCGGAAATAACAAAAATAACCAGATCTTTTTCGGTAAGACCGGAAAGTAATCCTATGATCTTTTTGGTTGCGTCTATATTACGGGGAGACATAAGCGGATGATCGCCGGTATATGCTTTTATTTTTTTCAGTTCTCCCTCATGAACATCCAAAACAATTCCACCCGTTAACCTTTTTCCTAAAATCTTTTCTAAAGCCGCACCGGCTTCCAAAGAACACTTGCCTATTCCCACGACTAAAATTTTTTCCGCATTCTTCAAAGAAAAAGCATGATCTTGAACCAAAAGTTTTTCTTTCTCGATTTTTACAAAGTTAGAAATTGCTTTTTTTGTATCAATTGCCGCCAAACCCGATTCAATAATATCAAGCAAATTCTTTCTTTCTTCTGAAACGGCCAATTTTCTAAAATTCTTTATTATCACTTCTTAATTTTATCACATTTAGCTCCTTTGTTGGTAAAAATAAAAAGGCCAGGTATTTTGCCGGCACTGATTAATAATTAAACAATTATCTATTCATACCTCAGTG
>JAJYZL010000103.1 GCA_021799965.1 bacterium
TGCGTGCATTGCGTAATGCTTGATTGGGAATTCAAGCCTAAAAATAGAATTATATTTGAAAATGAAGGCGCTGTCGCAGTTACTCCATTTTTTTCTCGCGAACCATTTGAAATCAGGATCTTCCCCAAAAGACATCTGCCTTACTTTGAAGATACCTCTGATGCCGATATGGCTTTTGTTGTTGAGGCGCTGCATTTTTCTTTAAAAAAACTTGCTAAAAATTTGAATGACCCTGATTATAATTTCTTCATACATACCGCACCAGTAAAAAACAAGGTCAGTCACCAACATTATCATTGGCACATAGAAATCGTTCCCAAAACCACAATTCGGGCCGGATTTGAGCTTGGAACAGGGGTAGAGATAAATATCATCGATCCGGACGATGCCGCAAAAATATTAAAAAAATAAATGGATCTTATATCGCTTATAAAAACAGTGGGATATGCAGGTGTATTTTTAGTGATCTTTATTGAGTCCGGGGTATTTTTCGGATTCTTTTTTCCCGGAGACAGTTTACTGTTTACAGCGGGATTTTTAGCATCTCAGGGCTTTATGAATATATGGGTTTTAATAATAGGCGTGGTTATTTCGGCCGTCGCCGGAGTCAGCGTCGGATATGCTTTTGGTTTTAAGATTGGGCCGATGATATTCAAACGGGAAGATTCCTTATTTTTCCATAAAGATAATCTGGTACATACGCAGCATTTTTATGAACAATACGGAAAAAAAGCTATTATCTTAGCCAGATTTATGCCGGGAATACGTACTTTCGCGCCAATTCTTGCCGGCGTGGGAAAAATGAATTATTCCGTATTCTTTTTATATAACGTAATCGGGGGATTATTATGGGGCGCAGGGCTTTCGCTGAGCGGCTATTATCTTGGAAATACAATTCCGAATATAGATAAATATATCCTGCCGATTATTTTACTGATAATTTTTGTTTCAGTACTCCCAACTTTTATACATATATTCAAAGAGAAGTCGGCGCGGGAAAAAGCAATGAAATTAATTAAAAATATGATGCCGGGCAAAAATAAAAAAATCTTAGCTTTAAATTGGAAAATGAATCCGGAATCATTGACCGAGGCCTTAGTTATCGCTAAAAGCAGTGATCATAAAAATGCTATTGTCATTCCACCTTCAATTTTTATTAGCGAAGTGGCAAGAATTCTAAAAAGAGCCAAGCTTGGCGCCCAAGACGTATTTTATAAAGAAGTTGAAAAGGGGCCATATACCGGCGCGGTGTCAGCAAAAGAATTAAAAAATTTAGATGTTAAATATGTAATCGTCGGACACTCGGAAAAACGGGCGATGGGAGAAACGGATGAATTGATATCACAAAAAATAAAAACCGTACTAGACAACGATATGATTCCAATTCTTTGCGTCGGAGAAAACTTAATTCAGCATAAAAATGGCTCAACTAAAAAAATACTTGAAGATCAGCTAAAATCTGACCTTGTTTTGATTGATGATTTAAAAAAACAAATAATTATTGCTTATGAGCCGATTTGGGCTATAGGTAGCGGAAATCCGGAAACGCCGGAAAACGCCGTAGAAACTATTAATTATATTAAAAGCTCAATCAAAAAAGAGCATCCCTATTTAGACATTAAAGTTTTTTATGGCGGTTCAGTTGTATCTCAAAATATAGCCGATTTCCTTAAGCGGAAAGAAATAGATGGGGTACTAATAGGAGGAGCAAGCCTCAAACCCGAAACGATATTTAAATAAAATTCGTGGTATAATTTATAAAATAAGATAATTAAAAAATAAAAATGAATCAAACAATTAAAAATGTTTTAGGAGGCGTAATTTCTTTAGCGGTTTTAGCTCTTGGATACGCAGCCGTTAATTATGTAAGTTATTATGGAAAATCCATACAGCCTTCTTCTTTTCGCAGTTTTTCCGTCACTGGTTCCGGAAAAGCAACGGCTATCCCGGATATTGCAGAATTTAATTTTGAAGTGATCACTCAAGGCGGAATGGATATTTCTTCGCTCCAGACAAAAAATACTGACGCAGCCAATAAAGTCATTAATTTCGTAAAGTCAGAGGGCGTTGCCGACAAAGACATAAAAACTCAATATTACAACGTTGATCCGCGTTATGAGACATACAGCTGCCGTTCCATTACTCCTTTAGTTTCTAGTTCCGGAAGCTCTGTAGCAGAATCTTGTCCTCCGTCTTCAATTGTTGGATATACCGTAACTCAATCCGTTGATGTTAAAATCCGCGATTTCAGCAAAATAGGCGATATTATGGGCGGAGTTGTTACTAACGGCGCAAATCAAGTCGGGTCTCTCTCGTTTACAATAGACGACATAACGAAAGTTCAGGCCGACGCTCGCGCCGAAGCAATAGCTAAGGCCAAGGTACAAGCCGAAGAAGTCGCAGCAGCCGGCGGATTTAAACTCGGACGTCTTTTGAACATACAGGAAGGATACAACCCATATCCCGTTTATTATAAAACGTTGAACGCTGCGGCTGGGATGTCAGTTGCATCAACAGCAGCACCAAGCCCATCGATTCAAGCTGGATCTCAAGAAGTTGATGTGAATGTAACGATGCAGTACGAAATAGAATAATGCAGAAACTTCTTAAAATAATAGAAGAAAAATATCCGGCCTTTTTACAGTTTTTCAAATTTGTGATAGTTGGAGTAATAAATACCGCTATAGATTTTGCCGTATTGAATCTACTCATTCTTTTTACCAGCCATTCCAACGGAATTTATTATTCAATATTTAAATCTATTTCATTTTCAGTTGCAGTTACCAATAGTTATTTTATGAATAAATATTGGACATTTAGCTCTCATGAATCTGCCAAAGCCGGTGAATTTGCTAAATTCATAATCGTAAACATTATAGGACTTGGAATAAACGTTGGGGCAGCTTCTTATGTAGTAAACATAGTTGGAGCTCCCACCGGAATTTCTCCGGTAGTCTGGGCAAACATAGGAGCGATTTCCGCAATAATAATAACTTTATTTTGGAATTTTTTTGGAATGAAGGTTTTCGTTTTCAAAAAATAAAGCATCATTGAGAAGCTATTGCATTTTAAGGTAAATCGTGCTATATTAAGTTTGTTAGTGAGTGTGAGACTTCTATTTCACTAAGTTTTACTAACACGTTGCTAGAATAAGTTGAAAATTTCAAGGCTTGCTGACGAGGTTGTGGCAATAGCCACAGCGAGGAAGCATAACGCAGAAATTTTCAA
>JAJYZL010000104.1 GCA_021799965.1 bacterium
ATTGGCAAAGGAAACCGGAGCTCTGACTATCGCTGTTGTTACCAAGCCTTTTTCTTTTGAAGGATCACAAAGAAGCAAAATAGCCGATGAGGGGCTGCAAAAACTTAAAGAAAAAGTTGATACTATGATTGTTATTCCGAATGACAGAATTTTTTCTGTTATAGACAAAGACACGCCACTGATTAAGGCTTTTGAAATAGTTGACGAAGTTTTGCGTTATGCGGTACAAGGAATAGCCGATCTTATTGCGATGCCCGGAATAGTTAATGTGGATTTTGCCGATGTTCGCGCGATTATGCAAGATGCCGGTACTGCTATAGTCGGCATTGGTATAAGTTCCGGAGAGGAAAGGGCTATGAAAGCCGTAACTCAAGCAGTTCATTCTCCGCTTCTTGATGTTTCCATTGATGGAGCCAGAGGGGTCTTGCTAGGTATTTCCGGAGGAAAAGATCTTAAAATGTCAGAAATAAACGATATTGCTAAAACTATCTCTGAATCCGTTGATTCCGGAGCTAAAATAATTTTTGGAGCTTATTGCGATAAAAGAATGAAGCCAGGAACCTTAAAAGTAACTCTTATCGCTACCGGTTTTTCCGGTAATCCGATTTCTAAATTTAATTCGCCTGCATCGGCAAGTTTGTTTGGTTCCCAGTCTTCAATAACTAAGACTGTGTCCACAGAAAAGGAGAACGGCGTTAATAATGAGACTGCAGCAGTCGCAAAAGAGAAGGCGATCGTCAATAAAAAGAAAACTTCTGAGTGGGATATCCCTTCATTTTTAAGAAAAGGAAAAAAATAATACAATTTTCTTTTTAAAAAAACAAGTTTATTGTTTTATGATAAATTTGTTGATTACTTTTTTATACTTTTAAGAGTATAATTATTTTCATTAAAACTTAATTAAATTAAATGATAAAATTTATTAAAAAAAGAGATGGGAGTATAGTTGCTTTTGACAAAGATAAAATCACAAATGCTATTTTAAAGGCGATGAGTGCGTCTCAGGAAGGCTCAGAAAAAGATGCCGGAAGAGTGACCGAGGAGGTAACTAAGGATCTGGTTAAAAAATATGACAGCGAGGCTTTTCCTGGCGTTGAAAATATTCAAGACACGGTGGAGACAGAATTAATATTAATGGATTATGCAAAGGCGGCTAAGGCTTATATTCTTTATAGGCAAGAGCGTGCTAAATTGAGAGAACAGAGGAGAGAAATTCCTGAAAATGTAAAAAAACTCGCGCTCGAAAGTAAAAAATATTTTAAAAATTCTTTATCGGAGTTTGTTTATTACAGAAGTTATTCGCGATGGATAGAAGAGGAGGGCAGACGAGAAACTTGGATAGAGACCGTTGGAAGGTATATGGATTTTATGAAGGAAAAGTTAGGTAAGAAGTTGACGGAAAAGGAATATAATGAAATTCACCAGGCTATTTTAAGTCAGGAAATAATGCCCTCAATGCGTTTAATGTGGAGCGCGGGCAGTGCCGTAAAAAAGACAAATGTATCGGCTTATAATTGTTCGTACGTCGCTATTTCCAAATTGAAAGATTTTTCTGAGATTATGTATCTTTTGATGTGTGGTGCCGGCGCCGGATTTTCTGTTGAGCAACAAACGATTCAAAAGCTTCCTCAGATCAAAAGACAGCTAGGGAAAAAGATGAAGACTCATGTTATTGATGACAGCAAAGAGGGTTGGGCTGATGCCTTATATTTTGGCCTAAAAACTTGGTTTGCGGGTGGAGATGTTTATTTTGATTATTCAAAATTAAGACCGATGGGCGCCAGACTTAAAACTATGGGCGGAAAAAGTTCCGGTCCGGATCCGTTAAAGAGGGCATTAGAATTTTCTCGAGAGAGAATTTTGGCCAGGCAGGGCAGAAGATTAACTTCATTAGATGCTCACGATATTCTTTGTAAAATTGGCGAGGTAGTGGTAATGGGCGGGGTCAGGCGCAGCGCCCTGCTTTCGCTTTCTGATTTAGATGATGAGGATTTGAGAGATGCCAAAAAAGGAATGTTTTATCTAACTGATCCGCAAAGAAGCATGGCTAATAATTCCGTGGCTTATGTAGAAAAGCCTTCGGCTACTCAATTTTTGGATGAATGGCTTTCTTTAGCCAAGAGCGGTTCCGGTGAAAGAGGAATTTTCAATAGGGGCGGCTTGAAATATCAGATGCCGGAACGCCGTTGGAAAAAAATGGGCGATAAATGGCTTACTGCCGGAGTAAATCCCTGCGGAGAGATCAATCTTCGTTCTAAGGGTTTTTGCAACCTTTCAGAAGTTGTAGCTAGAGCCGAAGATAATGAAAAATCATTGCTTAAAAAGATTCGCTTAGCCGCAATTCTTGGAACATTTCAATCTACACTTACAGATTTTCCTTATCTTTCCGAAGAATGGAAGGATAATGCCGAGGAAGAAAGACTATTGGGCGTATCTATTACCGGTCAGTGGGATTGTCCGGCGGTTAGAGAAAAAAGCGCTTTAAAGAAACTTAAGGACGAGGCGGTTGAAGTAAATAAAATTTACGCCAAGAGATTTGGTATCAGTCAATCTTTGGCCGTTACTTGTGTTAAACCTTCGGGCACCGTTTCTCAATTAGTTGATGCTTCTTCTGGTTTGCACCCACGATATTCTCCTTATTACATCAGGCGCGTCAGAGTTGCTGCTACCGATAGTTTGTTTAAAATGCTTAAAGATCAGAAAATGCCTTATTATCCGGAAGTTGGTCAAAGCTATGACAATGCTACAAGTTATATCTTTGAATTTCCTATTAAATCTCCGAAAGGCACAATTTTTAGAAATGACCTTACCGCCCTGGAACAGCTTGAACATTGGAAATTGGTTAAAGAAAATTACACGGAACATAATCCTTCGGTTACAATTTCTGTTGGTACTAATGAGTGGATAGATGTTGCTGATTGGATTTATAAAAATTGGGATATGGTAGGAGGTTTATCTTTTTTACCAAGAGAAGAGCATATTTACGCTATGGCTCCTTATGAGGAAATAACCAAAGAAGTTTACGAAGAAATGGTAAAGAAAATGCCCGAAATAGATTTTTCTCAAATACTTCTTTATGAGAAAGACGATGAAACTCAGGGATCGAAGGAATTAGCCTGTATGGGAGGAAAGTGTGAGATAGCTTAATAGATATTAAAAAAACATCCGCCAATCAGCGGATGTTTTTTACTAGTCTTTATTCATTATGGAATTACTTTAATTATTC
>JAJYZL010000105.1 GCA_021799965.1 bacterium
ACTATCCTCGTAGAGGATAAATAAATACTTTTAGTACGTTAAGTACAAGTGATTACAAAGGTTAGGGAGTTTGGGAGAAATATTAAGTTGACGCCTATGACATTAATTCGGGGCAATTGATAGTACCATAATGCGTAAGGTGAGTTAATAAATTTACTCATATCTTAAAGCCTCAATCGGATCTAGGCTAGCTGCTTTGTAGGCAGGATAAGTTCCAAAGATAACTCCGACAACTACACAGGTGAGCATCCCAATCAATACCCAGTCAACAGGAATTACAGCTTTTGCGTATAACTGACTCCCGGCAATAATGCCGACAGATACACCGAGAATTGTAAGAAAGGTTCTAAGGCGATTTGTTTTAAGAGAGCCAAGAGAAACGGAAACTATTTCGTTAATTTTCATAAAGTTCCCACTTTATTTATTTAAATGAAAGTAATTTGCTTTCAAAAAGCCGGAGATAATTAACGCAGTTTTAACTTTTAGAAATTATTCATACCTCAATGCTTCTATCGGGTCCATATTAGCGGCTTTGTATGCCGGATAAGTTCCAAAAATAATACCGACTAAGATACATAATGAAAAGCCTATGAACACCCAGTCAACCGGAATTGCCATTTGGGCATTTAATTGAGAGCCGGCAAGGTTACCAACCCCGACCCCTAAGACGATTCCAATTAGACCTCCAATCATGCAAAGCGTAATTGCTTCAACAAGGAACTGCGCAAGTATTGATGATCTTCTTGCGCCAATTGCTTTTCTAATCCCAATTTCTCTTGTCCTTTCTGTAACCGATACGAGCATTATATTCATTATACCAACACCCGCTGCTATCAAAGCAATAATCGATACAGCCATTGCGCCAATTTTTACTCCGCCCGTAATATTGTTAATCTGTCCGATCAAGGAGTCATTACTATAAATATCAAAATCATTATCTTTCCCCGGTTCAACTTTTCTAATAGTCCTCATATAGCCTATTGCGGCATCAATAGTGGCATTATAGTCTCCTTTGGTATAAGACATAACCGTAATATTAACACTCTTTCCGTACTTCCCATATTTGGATTCGAAAGTGGTTAGCGGCATTATAACATTATTATCCCTGCTTGAACCAAACATTGAGGGCTGCTTATCAAGAACGCCTATTATTTTAAGAGGAAGGCCGTCAACTCTTACATATTGTCCAACGGGATCAATATTTGGGAAAAGTTTTGTGACGACATCCTGCCCAATATCGCAAACATCGTTAGAGTATTGTACATCCAAAGATCTTATTTCTCTTCCTGACGCAATTGACCAGTTATTAGTTTTGAATGCTTCAGAAGTAATTCCGGCTACTTCAATATTTGGATTAGTTTCTTTTGCACCGAATTTAATTACTTTACCGCCTTGCCATTGTTCGGCACCAACATACTGTGCTTCAGTAAGCATACTTTTCAGACGATAATAATCATCGAGCGTAATATCTTTTCTATTTCTATATTTCAACCATGCGCCCGGACCACCGGACATTATTGCCGGAAACTTTTGAATTTGAAAAGTATTTTGTCCAAGTTGTGAAAATCCATTTTGAATACTATCTTGAAGCATTGTAATAACTGTCATTATAACAATGATTGAAAATATTCCTACAACTACACCCAGAATAGTAAGCATAGTTCTAAGTTTATTCCCTTTTATTGATTGAAGGGAAATCATTACTATTTCACTTAGTTTCATTTATTCAAACCTCAAAGCTTCTACAGGGTCCATCTTAGCCGCAGTATATGCAGGCGCAAATCCTGAAACTAATCCTGTAATTAAGGAAACAACAATTGCCAGGACTACCGCGCTGTATTGCACGGAAGTCGGGATGAATTGATTAACAAGAAAACTTAATAATATTGCTGCTATCAGCCCAATGATTCCTCCCACTAAGCATATAATGGAAGATTCTAAAAGAAATTGCGCAAGTATAGCACTTTTCCTTGCACCGATTGCTTTTCTTAAACCGATTTCTTTTGTCCTTTCGCGTACCGAAACAAACATGATATTCATAATTCCAATTGCTCCTACAAACAATGAAAGCCCGGTAATAAATAAGCCTGCAATTTGAATGACGCCGACTACTTTGTTATACTGTTCAATTAATGCTTCTTGCTGGTTAATTGAAAAATCATCAGGTTGATTGAAACTTAAGCCTCTTACTTTTCTAAAAATTCCGTCTGCTTCTTCTTTTGTATCTTCAAGCAATGCCGGACTTGCAGCACGAACATTAATCGTAATACTTTGATGGCGCTCATCAAGGAAATATTTAAATATAGTGCCTATAGGAACATAAACCTGGTTATCAGGATTAAAACTTCCAAGCATAAAACTTCCTTGTTCCGTCAATACTCCTACAACCCGGTAAGAAACAGCACCTATTTTAATATCATTACCAACTGCATTTCCATGAGGAAATAATGTTTTCGAAACCGCACTTCCTAAGACAGCTACATTTCTTGCCCCGTTGCTTTCTATATCGGTAAAAAATCTTCCCTGGTCAAAGGTAAAGTTGGTTGTTTTAACATAATCAGCATCCGAGCCTGTAACAAAGACACTATTGACCACGTTTGTTTTATATTTAATATTTTGGTTAGTTGCGGTAGTTGGTGCGACAGCAAGGGGTAGCTTAGCCATTTCTTTATATTTCTGAAATTCTTCCATTGTTATTTGACGACGGTTCCTCATTTTCCACCAATCGGTATTTGAGAACCATTGCCATTTGGAAATGTACAGTACATCGGAACCAAGTGAACTAATACCTTTTTGAAACGAATTATCAATACCCTTTATAGCGGTTGTCATTAAGACTACAACAGTAATTCCGATAAAAATACCGAGCATAGTTAGTGCAGAACGTATCTTGTTTGCTCTAATTGCTCTTAGTGCAATCATAAAGCTCTCTTTTAATTCGTACGATAAGAAAGCAAGCTTAGACATATTTTATTTCCATAAATTTAATTTCATAATTATTATAGCTCAAACCGCAAAATCAAATTACTAACTCAAGTTGACCGCTAGTATTTATTTATGAATTAGAAACCGTTGAAACGGTTAATAAATATGGTTTTACATCAAGCTACCCACGACTTGAGAGGCTGTGTGAAAATTAGTTTTCAAAGAATAAATATTAATATTTTTGTATAAGCCATTTTAATTTTTATTACTTAAAATTTA
>JAJYZL010000106.1 GCA_021799965.1 bacterium
TTATCAAGCCAAGTGAGGATGGCCGAAGGTTCACTGCAATGGGTGTGGGGGAAAAAATTTATTCACCTATGAAAGAAAAGTCTCGCTTTTTAGGGCGAGACTGAATACACCAAATATTAACTAAAAAATTTTAGTTCGATTTGGAAGATTCAGCCTCACACTAAATCTTTTAACTTATATCTGTTTAAATGAACCACTGACCATATCAACCGATAAAACAAAAGTCTCACTCTTTTTGGAGTGAGACTGAATATACCAAACATGAAAACCTAAAACATTAGTTTTAAGCTCGTTGGAAGATTCAGCCTCACACCAAATCTTACTTATTTATTATAACTCTTCTTTTTCAAATCTGCAAAACTGTAAAATGTGAATAATTTTATAGTTGCTGCAGCTTGTTAAATATAACGTTATTGCCGACTTTTTATTACAGTTAAAATATCAATTTTTACCCTTTAAAACATAGCTAGTTCCGGGACCGCTATTTCCCACCTTTTCTACAAATCCCTGATCACATAATTTTTGAAGATCATATCTTAAAGTTCTTTCACTGACACCCGGGAAACGAACTAATAATTCTTTCAGATTAGCCTTACCAAGCTGTCTGATTTTATCGGTTATCAATCCCTGTCTAACCGCAACTCCGGAATCAGATTGCCGAATTGAATCTGCAATTGCCGAATTATCCTGGTATGACTTTGCCGCATCAGAATCAGACTCGCCACTGCTCATTGAAGAGTACGCTTTTTCAACTATCTCCTTTTCTTTATCAATGTTTGCCATTTCTGCAGAAACTTGCTGCCGAGACCCAACCTGACTTTCTATAACAGCTGGTGGCATAGAAAAGATGGTTTCCAGATTCGGCAACTCCCCTGCAAAGGGATTTTCAATTGCCGAATTGCCGAATTGCCGAATTGCCGAATTAAATGAATCTATCTCTCTGATAAGTATATTTGCGTTAACAGGCTCTATTTCATAAAGAGAATGACCGATGCGAATTAAAACATCTAAAGCGGCAATGTTTTTAAAAACCTTCAGAAGGGTCTGCTTGTCAGACGCATCTTCGCTGCCAGTGGCAACGTTCTCTAAAAACTCAAAACTTAACCTTTCCAGACGATTCCTTAAATCGTCTCTTTTGATATAAAAAGAAATTCTGTTCAGGGCATATGAAATCTCGCGCGCCCTCTGTTTCAAAAATTCCGGAGTGATTGAAGACATTTGATTTGAATTAACAATAGATGTTATTTTACTTAAAAAATAACAAAAATACAAGGGCTAAAATATTTAAAAGCCGGCGTTTAAAAAAATATTTATATACGCCAATTGGTGAAAAGAAAGACTACGATGACTGAAAACAATAACACCACCGAATGCTTCAAGATCAATTCTTTGTTTATAGTTCCGCGAAAATGATGTTTAGAAAAATCCAACATAATATAAACAAACACTGTCATTAAAGTTGCGGAATTAATAAAGCCAAGCGGCAAAAGAGAAACCGCCCAAAGAAACTGCAAGATCAAAAAAGAAAAAACCAAGGCAATAACTCGCCGCCTTTTGATAAAACTTTTTTCCAGCCAAGAAAGCCATTCGCCGATCAATAAAAAAGCAAAAAAGAAAACTAATAAATACTTGCCGAAGAACCAGTCATATCTGTTTGACAAAAAGTATGTCAAAAAAATTGAATAAGTCAGCAAAATATTTTTAGCATAATTCCATTTAGGCCGTTGTTCAAAAACTAATTCCTTTATGCCCAAAATCAGATAAAAAATAAAAGAGAAGAAGAGAATTGTTGGGATTAAAAATTGAAAATGATTCAGCATATTAACCCCAAACAAAGACACGAATAAAAGAATGATGAAGGAACGGACGGTTTCAACGATACTGTGCGCGCGGCCCCTCAAATACAAAACTGTATTTATCAACAAAAACAAAAAAACGGATATAGCTGAAAAATCAGAAATCTTTACCCAAAACAAAAGACCGGCAAAAACAACAGCCTTAAGAAGCAATTGCGATCGAACGATCCTCAAAACCAATTTTAATTTTTCCACCATGTTTTAATTCTCCTTTAATCATCTTGTCGGCCAGCTTATCAACTATAGTCTTTTGAATGAGGCGCTTTAAGTGTCTGGCGCCATACTCAGGATTATAGCCATTTTCTACCAGATATTCTACAACGCTCTTATCTATTTGAAGATCAAATCCTTTTTCGGCTAGCTTTTTCTTTATCATATCTAACTGTAAGCCGACGATCTTTTGTATATCGGCTTTAGAAAGAGGATTGAATACCACAACCTCATCTATACGATTCAGAAATTCCGGCTTAAACCTTTCCCTTAAAGCTTCCTGTATTTTATCTTTAAACTCTTCTTTCTTTTCTTCTGCGGAACCAGCGGCAAAACCAATAGTAGACATTTGTCTCATATATGGAGCACCAACGTTGGAAGTCATTATTATGATGGTGTTCTTAAAATTAACCGTCCTGCCCTTGCTGTCTGTAAGGCGGCCATTATCCAAAACTTGAAGCAAAATATTAAATACTTCCGGATGGGCTTTTTCTATTTCATCAAAAAGGATAAGACTATACGGCTTGTGCCTTATTATCTCGGTAAGCTGCCCACCCTCATCATAGCCAACATAACCCGGAGGCGATCCTATAAGCTTAGAAATTGCATGCTTTTCCATATATTCAGACATATCTACTCTAATAAGCGCTCTTTCGTCGTTGAACATAAACTCGGCCAAAGCTTTAGCAAGCTCGGTCTTACCTACTCCAGTCGGGCCCAGAAACATAAACGAACCAAGCGGACGGTTTTCGTCGGAAAGCCCGGCTCTAGCGCGCCTTAAAGCACTGGCCACGGCCACGATGCCCTCATTTTGACCAACTACCCTGCCCTCAAGAACCTCTTCTATTTTGGACAATTTGGCATTTTCTGATTCCAGCATCTTTGATACCGGAATGCCGGTCCAACGAGCCACAACGCCGGCCACATCTTCTTCGTCAACCATTTCTTTTATAAACTTATCCGCCGCTCCGTTGTCTTTTTTACCCTTTTTAGACGAAACGGGCTTTTTTAATAAATACTTCTTTTCAAAAGCCTTGTACTCTTTTTCTGCCTGAGGCAATTCGCCGTAAATAATTTTTGCCACACGTTCCAAATTAC
>JAJYZL010000107.1 GCA_021799965.1 bacterium
GGATGTTTTATGGGAATTTTGTTTATTTCGAAGATACAAAATTATTATTATTTCAGGATGTTTATACAAGATTATTAACACTGAATCGGGTCAATTTTCTAACAAGCGAATGGAATGTCCAAGAGGGATATAAAAACCTTCCTAAACCCACCGTAATTGATGCCTCCGGAAATATGAAGGAAATCGGTGATCAAGTTTTGTATGCATATCTCAACGACCGTGATGATGAGGTGGTGATCTTCGGAAGCATCAATCATGTTCAATTGGGTCATTATGATCCATATTTAGCAACTGATCCAACAGATACTACGGATATAGCAAAGAAGAGTTTAGGCAGGAATAACGATCAGAGATATTTCCTAGTTCATGATGATGCTGCCGGTAATATTATTTTGTATCTCGAAGGTAAAAATGAAAATGGGAATCTAAAAGTCAAAATTGTAGGGAATGACAATCAGAAGAATGGCAATATTACCTTAGAATTAAATGGAAAGTTCACCGTAAATCAGGTTGATGATGACAATAAGCCTATAAACAGCATTTTGCTCGACAACACTTCCGGCGCAGAACAGATAGTTATTACAGACAAAAATCAAAACATAATTCAGACAAATAAAACCGGAATGGTATTAAATACGCAAAATATCAGAGTAGGCACGAGTAGCGAGACTTTAAAGAAAATTCTCGTTGATTTAATCACCGCGATTGAACAGGCGAGCTGGACAACACCTTCGGGAACAACTGTATTCCCCCCAATCAACGATTCTGCATTTCAGAACATAGTTAGCAGATTAAATAATTTTATGGATGGGCAATAAGTTATTTAATTCCCAAAATTTCTCAAAAATCACTTAATGATTGTTTGTTAGTATTTTGCTCGAATTCTTTAGCCAGATTAATGTTTGCATAAATAATGACAGGATCACCAGAATTCAATTCTTTTGGATTAGTCTCAACGATGATTTTAGATGTTTTAAAATACCAAGTTATTTTTAATGTTTTATCTTCCTGTACGACATCAATTTTTTTGTTATAATATTTTTTACCAATGTCGGCAACTATCGATGTAGCATCCTCGTTGTTTTCCAGATAGATAATGACAAAAGCAAAATGATGTCTGACAAAAACAAAATGCCAACCCTTGACATTATAACCCCCAAAATAACCACCTACGAAACTTAAATAGTCATTGCCCCAGACAGCGTGATGATTATTATGCCATCTGGATAATTGATGAGAGGAAAAGACGCTGTCAACGTACGCCATAGTCGAATTCCACGGAATATCTTGAAATGTCACGATGCTGTCCCTGAAATTTTGAGCGAATAAAACTTCGCTGAAGAATAAAAAGAAGATTAAAATTTTTTGCATATCAATCCTTTCGATTAGTAAAACATAATAAATTTGGAAAAGATATGCAACAAATAACCCAGTGATTTTTTGCAAAAATCAAACCCTAGACAACCTCTCTTTCTAGTATTTATGCGTTTGTATCTAGACAAAGTATAAACCAAAACCGTATATCACAATGGCACTTGATAAAACGACCCTAACGTCATCAATAAAGAATGCCTTTCTTGCAAATTTAAACGCAAGCAATGCAGATGCCACAGCCCAGCAGAATGCCCAAAATCAAGCCAATGCGATGGCAACTGCAATTGCAGACGCAATAGATACTTATGTTAAAAGCGGAACGGTAACGGTAACGGCTACATCCGGGCAAATAGTTGTTGTAGGTACAGCGAGTACACAGAATAACGCATCACCTATTCAGATCACTGGAAACCCGGGCTCATCAACGGGAGGAATAACTTGAAAAACGAATTAACAATTCCTCAGATGCCCTATATCGTTTTTGAACTCGTGCAAGTCAACATTGATGATTATGTGAGTCAAAATTATGTTGCCAAAGCTATGGAAACTGTTTTTTTAGCAGTTATGCCAAATTCATTCGATTATCGATTAGCTGCGCGCGATGCGATTACGCAAACCGATAGAGCTACATTTATCAATAAACTTTCTTTTACTCCGGAAAGATGTAGTATTCGAGGTAATTTTGGGTTGATGCCAAAGTTAATAGATGGGATCTATATGACCGGATGGCAAAGACTCCAGCAATTCAATCAAAATATTGTTAGACTTTCAAAAAATAGTTCGCAGCCAAATGATACGCAACGATTTATTTATGCTTTAAATTTTTATGATTTTTGGTGGCAGAAATATGGTAGTATCAATATACAAAGTTTTCAGTTACGCGGGGATGCATCCCGTAATAGCCAGTTACCTTTCTATTCCTTAGATTTTATAATAATTGGCGATTTAATTCAGTCTCAAAATGCAGATCCGCTACTTGCATGGCTGAAAACCTTACAGAATGCAAGCGCAGCGATTTTAGACCCGATCAATAATCTTTTGAGCGGTTTGGATCCTGTATTAAGTTATGCCACTCTACCTCTTGGAATATTGGATAGCGCTATGAGCCTAGCAAGTGATGCGCAGCAATATTTGGGAGCGATAACAAGTGGGAGTAATTCAATATCTTCAAATATATCGAGTATATTTCCATCATGATAACGAATGCTTACCAATATTATAATAACCTACAGGCAGCGTCGAATAGCGTGGATGAAGCGATTGCTCAGACCCTCTCCAAAATGACGGATGAATTTGATATAAATACAGATTATTCGAGTATTATGATTTCTTTAACAAATTTCAAAAGGGATATAATTCGAATGCAGAATGTTAATAAATTTTTAAGGTTAAGCATATCTGGATTTGTACAGCAGAGCGAACTTCAGTCAACGAAGCAAATAGAGATACTACATACGGTAAAAGATTACGAAACTCCATTCAGCATTGCTCAACTCTATAATGTTAATCTATCAGATATATTAAGGAAAAACAATATTCTTACCTCTGATATAACTGCCGGATTGCAATTGAATATAGATATAGCACAAAGCCAAGCCCTCAATAAAGTATTTGATAATATTCCAAGTTATGGTCCGCAAGACGGTGATTTGGTTTTGGGAATTGATTTACCCAACCTTTTAACAGCAACCGCAGCCGGAGATCTTCAATATCTTGATCCGGAAGATACGTTAGCTCAGGG
>JAJYZL010000108.1 GCA_021799965.1 bacterium
GGCACCTATATCTCCAATGGTTTTAAGCAACACGGAGTCCTAAACGCATTTAATATTGCTTTTAATCCAGCTCTTGATTTATACACACAGAGTTATTACGCTTATCATCTTTCTGAAAATTCCTGTTCATCCAATTGGGCAATTGCCGGTCACTCTTTGCTTGCGGCAGTTTCGATTACTGGGTTGATTTTTACGGGAATCGGAGGAGCAGGCTTAATCACCAAAGTATTCAGTAAAGCTTCTGTCAGTTTGGCTCTTCTGAGTTCCGGTTCGGTTGATACGGAAGCGGGATCAGTTTCTTTAAGCGGTTTTGCTAAAACGGGCAATATAACTGTATATACCGGAACAACAGAAGAAGGCGTTACTGATTATGTCGGGATCACTAACAATTTAGCCAGAAGATATGCGGAGCATTTTGCCTCAAAAGGTATTTACATCAAAGACGTTGAAGGTTTGTTAGAAAACCTCAGCCCTTATGATGCTCGTGCGGTTGAACAGGTGTTAATAGAAGAAAATGGGGGACCGGTGTCGGCTGGAGGAACGCGCCTTTTGAATAAAATTAACTCGATCTCACAAAGAAATCCAATTTATGATATGGCTATAAAAAGAGGCTGTGAAATTTTAGCCGGCATTGGTTATAATGTTACTAATGTGTGTTAAGGGTTAGGATAATAAAATGGCAAGTCGATTTTCACCGGGGTTTACTTTTTGGATACAATGCGATACCGGCAAAGCTGTCGGCATTGTTACTCATAAATCTGATAGCCATGGCTATGTAATATGGATTGCAGAGCCGATATTTGAGCGAGAACCCACTTTAGAAGATGTTAAGAATATTGAAAAGTGGAGGTGGTGCACATTCTGGGGACCGATACAGGGAGCTTTGAACCATAAGGTATTTTACAAAATAGGAATGATAGAAGTACCCGAGCAAATAAAATCACCTCCGACATTTAGGGTTTCGAGATTATCCAAAGGTAACTGGGGGACAAATAAATATGATGAAGAGACTAACAGATGGACGAACACTTTCGTCACCACACAAGACCGAACTCTTCCCGTCTCCGGTTGGCCTGATATAAAAGTATTGAGGAAATGGATCGATACAAATTGGAAACCTGAAGACGATTGGTAAAACTTTATAGACCGAAATGATAGCTTAGATGTTAGAGATGAAGACTGAGAACTTCAACAATGATCGGGACATGCTCAAATAGTTCAAATATAGCCTTTGATTCAATTTATGACTACATATACGGTCCAACAGGTATACCCATTGAACAGATTAATGTAACAGAACCCTATTTTGCCAATACCTCTTCAAATTCGGGGGCAAATGACAATCCCAACTATATGTATTATGTATATTCCGGAGTAAATCTGCCACCGATTCCGGAGCAAATCTGCCACCGATTCCGAAAATAACTTGCCACCGATTCCGGAGCAAATCTGCCACCCTGGTTGAGGTGTTGTTTTTACAATAAACTGCCTTTAAAGTTATCTACTTTAAAGGAGGATTATTGCATGGCTAGAGCATCAACAAATATGAAAAAGGTGCGTGAAATATTTAGACTTTCCCATATTCAGGGTTTGTCAATTCGTGAAATTTCCAATGCTCTTGGAGTTTCAAGACCAACTGTATCTGAATATTTATCGAAATTGAAAGATGCGGGCTTAACTTATGAAGATATCCTGTCATTTGGTGACGATGAATTACAAATCAAGCTAAACGGTACCGTAAATCCCAGAATACCCGCAAAAGAAAAGCCCGATTATGAGTATATCCACATGGAGTTGAAAAAACCAAACGTTACTTTAACTATTTTGTGGGATGAATATATAAATTTATATCCAAATGGTTACAGATATTCGCAGTTTTGCCAATATTACAGAGATTATAAGGCAACCTTAGACACGGTAATGCGCTTTAACCATAAAGCGGGAGAAAAGATGTTTGTTGATTTCTCGGGAGATAAGGTACCCATATATTCAAAAAATCTGCAGGATATTGAATCTTATGTAAGAACTATTCATTTCAGCCATCGGAGCTTCAAGTAAAATATACTGTGAGGCTTTAACATCCCAGGAGCTCATATATTTCATATCAGCACATGTCAATGCATTCCAATTCTATCAGGGAGTACCGAAAATACTTATACCGGATAATTTACTTTCTGCGGTCAAAAAACCCGGACGTTACGAAGCTCAGATTAATCCAACATACCTTGAAATGGCAAAACATTACAATATAGCGGTAATACCAGCCAGATCATATAAACCAAGAGATAAAGCAAAGGTTGAATCAGCCGTACTACAAGTTCAAAGAGAGATCTTGGGTAGATTCAGGAATGAAAGATTCACTTCTTTGTATGAATTAAATAAATTCCTTGAAAAAGTTATTGGGTCAATAAATAACAAACCTTTTCAGAAAATGCCAGGTAGCAGATCATCGATATTTGACGAAATAGATAGCCCCGCCTTAAATAAACTGCCAAATACCAAATATGAGTTTGCCTACTTCAAAAAAGCCAAGGTCTCAATTGATTACCATGTTGAAATAAGGTCAGATAAGCATTATTATTCGGTACCTCACGGATTGGTCTCTAAAGTCGTGGATCTTAGAATAAGTAAAGATACAGTTGAAATATTTTATTTAAACAAAAGAGTAGCCTCACATATAAGGGTCAGGTCATTTGGATATAGCACACTGGAGTGCCATATGCCGGTATCGCACAGAGAACACTTAAGATGGACTCCGTCACGTATCATAAACTGGGCAAAAGAGCAGGGTAAATATACCGGTGAGCTCATATCCTCTTTGATTGAAAGTAAACCCCACCCTGAATTAGGTTACAGATCGGCAATGGGAATAATATCTCTAAGCAGACGCTATGGTACATCTCGATTGGATAATGCATGCCGCAGAGCTCTATCAGTTAATGCCTGCAGCTACAAATCAGTTAATTCAATACTGAAAAAAGAACTTGATAAGATCCCTCTTGATGACAATTCCTTGGAAGATAAATCTTTGGGTATGCATCAAAATATCAGAGGGAACGAGTATTTCAAGTAAATAATATTAGACAAAAAGGAGAAATTAATAAC
>JAJYZL010000109.1 GCA_021799965.1 bacterium
TTACAATCCTGAAGTTACTGTACGTTCCCGCGGTGTAATGGAAAAATGCACTTTCTGTACTCAAAGAATTATGGCAGCCCGGGAAGATGCTATAAGAGAACATAAGCCTCTCAAAGGCTCCGATGTTAAAACTGCTTGCCAGGAAGCTTGTGGAACAAGTGCAATTAATTTCGGAGACATAAATGATAATAAATCCGAGTTCTACAAATATAGAAATCACGAATTAGGTTACTACGTTTTAGAAAATCTAAATGTCAGACCAAATGTTACTTATCTCGCAAAATTAAGAAATACTCATTCGGAGGAAGTATAATTGAATATTGACTACACTAAGGAACTTGCTCTTGTCGAAGGTAATCCCCGTTTAGCGGATATTGACGAGATAATTACCAGACCGTTAACTCAACCTCCTACTAGAAAGTTTTATATAGCACTTTCTATTAGTGGTACGGCTTTACTAATTGGCGCTTATTCTTTGTGGCTTACTTTATATTACGGTATCGGAATGTGGGGAAACAACATTCCGGTGGGCTGGGCATTTGATATTACCAACTTTGTTTTTTGGATTGGTATCGGACATGCCGGAACTCTTATTTCGGCTATCTTGTTTTTGCTTAGACAAAGATGGAGAACCGGAATTGCCCGTTTTGCGGAAGGAATGACAATATTTGCAGTTATGACGGCTGGAATTTTTCCTGTTATTCACCTTGGAATGCCGTGGCTTGCGGGTTATCTAATTCCTTATCCAAACCAGCATTTATTGTGGCCTAATTTTGTTTCTCCGCTTCTTTGGGATGTTTTTGCCGTATCAACTTATTTTACGGTATCACTTATGTTTTGGTATATGGGTTTGATTCCTGACTTTGCAATTCTTAGAGACAAAACTGTTGATAAAATTAAAAAAACAATATATTCTATTTTCAGTTTAGGTTGGCGTCATTCAAACCGCCACTGGCGTCATTATGAAAAAACTTATATGATAATGGCTGGGCTTGCTACTCCGCTTGTTCTTTCTGTCCATACAATAGTTAGTTTTGACTTTGCTGTCTCGCTTATTCCCGGATGGCATACAACTATTTTCCCCCCTTATTTTGTTGCCGGTGCTATCTATTCCGGCTTTGCAATGGTTATGACTGTTCTGATTTTTGTCAGAAAAGTTTTTGATATGGAAAATATCATTACTCTTAACCATCTTGAAAGAATGGCTAAAGTAATGCTCCTAACCGGTTCTTTGGTTGCTTATGCCTATTTGATGGAATTTTTTATAGCATGGTACAGCCAGGTTCCCGCAGAACAATATGACTTCTGGGCAAGGGTTGTCGGGCCATATCGTTGGGCTTGGTATTTTATGATTAGTTGTAATGCCCTTATCCCGCAGTTGATCTGGTTTAAAAAGGTAAGACGTTCCGTTGTCGTGCTTTTTGTTATTTCAATTTGTGCAAACATAGGCATGTGGTTTGAACGTTTTGTGATTATTGTTCAATCTCTCAGCAGAGATTATCTCCCATCGAGCTGGCACATGTTTACTCCTACGCTTGTTGATTTTGGAGTACTTACCGGAAGTTTTGGTTTATTTTTTACTTTAGTTTTACTTTTCGCGAAAACTATGCCGGTGATTTCAATCGTAGAAACAAAATCTGTACTTGAAGGCTCTCAACCTTCTGTTCATGGAGGTAACCATCATGAATGAAAATAAAGTTTTACATTCTGTCGCAGCACTTTTCGATACGCCGGATAAAATTATTAACGCAGCAAGAAAAGTTAAAGATGCCGGCTATACTATGTTTGATGTTAATACTTCTTACCCAGTGCATGGTATGGATAAAGCCATGGGGCTGGGTCAATCGAAGATTGGTTATGTAACTTTGTTTTTTGGTTTTGCTGGTGCTGTTTTTATTTTCCTCTTCATGGGCTGGTCGATGGCGATTAACTATCCGTACATTGTTGGGGGCAAACCATTCTTCCCTTATCAGGCTTTTATTCCAATCACTTTTGAAGTAACTGTCCTCTGCGGTTCAATTGCAACTGTAGTAGGAATGCTTGCTGTGTTTTTCAATCTTCCATTTCTTAGCCATCCTATTCATGACTCTAATTATATAAAAGAAGTTTCGGTAGATAAATTCGGTGTTGTAATAGAGGCTGAAGACCCACTGTTTGACAAAAATAAGGTAGTTGAATTTCTTAAGAACTTAGGGGCAGGTAAAATTGAATTTATCTATGAACCCGAAAAACAAGCAATTAAAATTTTACAACCGAAGTTCATTGTGTTTCTTGCGGTTGTGGCAGCTTTAACTTCCTTCAGCACTTACTTTACCTTAAATAAGCTAATGTATATTGTTCCATTCAACTGGATGGACAATCAAAAAAAATCTAATCCCCAATCTGAGACTAATTTTTTCTATGATGGCTATGCTATGAGGACTCCCGTTGAAGGTACGGTTGCAAGAGGATTTATGCCTTATCCTTTCCATGAACAAGCACTACCTTCAGAACCACTTGCTAACCCGACTTTGCCGACAAAACAAATCTTAAAAATCGGGCAGGCAAAGTTTTTAACATTTTGCAGTCCATGCCACGGAGATTATGCTCAAGGAGTTAGCAGATTAATGGGACAATTTCCTCCCGGTCCAACTTTGCATTCCGCAAAAATTATCGGTTATAGTGATGGTATGATCTACAATATTATAACAAACGGCCAGAATGCGATGCCCTCATATGCTTATCAAATACCGCGTGAGCAGAGATGGGCTATAATTGATTACATCAGAGTTTTACAAAGAGCGCAAAATCCTAAGCCATCCGATTTTCAAGCTATAAAAGAGTTAAATAAGGAGTCTGGTAAAAATGTCGTCAACTGAAATTGGTTACATAAGAAAAGAATTGCCGGAAAAAATAAAAACAATCGGATTGACTCTCTTTGTGGTGGGAACCGCCTTGGGTATCATCGGATTTTTAATTGACCCACAACGTGCCTCATTAAGTTATCTGGTAACGTTTATGTTTTTAGTAAGCATTGGTGTTGGCTCTCTATTTTTAGTTGCATTGGAATATGCTGTTGGCGCCGATTGGAGCACCCCTTTTCGCCGTATAAGTG
>JAJYZL010000110.1 GCA_021799965.1 bacterium
GATTTATTATGGTTAATTTTGTACTTTATTTAAAAAAAAACCGCTTGAATTGTTGTCATTGATGAAGAAAATAAAAAATCTAAAAGTATTCATAACTATATAAGCAACTTTTTTAAAATTAAATCAAGAAAAATGATTATACAATTGAATGAGCTCAGTTAAGATTCTAAAAAAATTAAAGTTGTAACTGAAATAATATTTGGAGTTCCTGGAATGGGAAGATTGTTATATACTAATACATTGAATGAAAACTATCCAGTAATTGAAGCAGCCCTATTCATATTATCGATAGTAACAATTGTGGCTTATTCGCTGGTTGATTTTATACACGCATGGCTAGATCCGAGAGTGAAAGTATGAGAAAAAATAATCAAATCTTAAACAACTTGAAATTTACTGCGAGAGGATTGCACAAACAGTGGAAAGTTTTCTATAGATCCAATTATGGAAAAGTTGGATTTTATATCCTGCTGGTCTACATCGTCATAGCTTTGATCGCCCCTGCTATTGCACACGGGAATCCCTTCGCAGCGGTTCCTTCTGAAGATTACTTTAGTCCTATTGTAGAACTCAATCATCCATTGAGTTTCACACCTGTTCAGTCATCCTATGGAATTACTACAAGTGAATACGTGACTGGTGGAAGCTACTATATGTTCATGACAGGCTTAAATAACGGTTCTTATAGTGTAAATGCAGTTTCAACGAAGAATGCATCTTCAGTTATACTATTTAATATCGACGGTTTACCAAAAACACTATATTCATTTAGTGCTTACAACTACACAACACTCGAACCACAATCTGAGTTAATGGTATCCACAAACAATACAATATATACCGGTGAAGTAATATGTACATACAACCCTGTTAGTTCAACATCGAATGTAACAATTAGAAATATCAATTCTATAAAAACAAATAGTACGATTCTTGCGGATTTTACCAGCTCTAAAACGTATTCACTCAACCCGCCAAGTGGTTTAGTCGGCCAATTCTTGACCGATTCGCTATCCATTACCAGTTCATATGTATATACATTTTCACTTAATAGTACTGGGTACTTTCTGAATTCATACTACTCTTATAATTTGAAACACGTCTGGAGTACTAAATTAACCAATAAGCCAACGAATTTATATTTCTATGGAAATGAGTTCATAACACCGGAATCCAGCAGAATAATTGTATTGGAAGGTAATGTTCTTGACACGTATCTTTACAATGGAACTATTTCATACAGTAAAACTTTTAATGATTCAATTTCTAATTTCGTCATACCAAGCGCTTATCAAGCTATTCCATCGAATTCTAATACTGCTTTTTTAACGGCGGGGAGCTACGTTTATATGGTTTATATAAACAATGGCACATCAAAGATGATATATGGTGCAAAATTCGGTATATTGGCATTAGGAACAAGCTCGGGTTCATCTGGTTTTCCTGGAAATTTTTTGCTTTCAAGTCCCAAATATATTTATGCGTTAACAGTTGATAAGAACGGGACCCTTTCAATTTCAAATACGATTCAAGTGCCGTTCACCATCAATGACATTAAATACTATTCTTCTGGGACATTTTTATTATCAAACACAACTGATGGGAATTTTATCTATCTTATTAATTCATATTTAGAATATCCATTCTCGTGGCATGCGTCTCTGGGCAAGATAACAACTTCTCCAATATTGTTTAATAATCCATGGCCACTAAACAAGAGTCTTCAGGATGCGCCTACGATAGCAGTACTAGATGGAAATTATCTAACAGCCTATAGTTTCGAGGGACATGCATCACCACTGCCTCCAACAACTCACACATTATCTGGAATTTCCCTCCCTCTGGGTACAAACACAGCTGGAAATAATTTGTGGATAATGTTTATAGATAGTTTTCCTACTGATCTGGAAGTTGGTTTTGCAGCTGGCATAATCACCGTGCTTATATCGGTGGCTGTTTCAATGGTTATAGGTTATTATTCGGGTTTGGTAAGTTCATTTTGGGAAACTCTCTCACTGGCTATATTCCTTATACCCGGTCTTCCCCTGTTTATAGTTCTTGCAACAATTTTAGGGCCAACACTTGATAATCTTATACTCATATTCTCGCTTTTAGGTTGGCCCTTTGTAACATTTTCGTTAATTGGGGTAGTAAGAAGCATAAAAAGCCGAACTTTTATAGAATCTGCGGTGGTATCTAACCTCAGTACCACTAAAATACTTAAGAGGCATATATTGCCAAATATGGGTACATTGCTTGCATATTTAACCTCCATTAACATCGGGGGTGCAGTTGCGGCTGTGTCTACTTATGAAATTCTGGGTCTGGCACCATTGACTATACCTACATGGGGCGGAATGTTAAACGGCTTTTTGGGCGATTATTATGGTATATCGCAATACCCGTGGATATTCGTACCGGCACTGAGTGCCCTGACTATATTCATACTAGCATTCATATTTATATCTCGTGGCATAGATGAAGTTGCGAATCCAAAGTTAGGTGGTAGAAAGTGATTGAGGAATTAAAGTACGATTTCGTGGGAAATAAAATTCTTAAAGTTGAGAATTTAAACGTTGATTTCAAAACTTACAGTGGAAATGTAAAGGCTCTAAGGAATATCAATCTGGAGTTGAAAGAGGGTGAGATGCTTGGTATTCTTGGAGAATCTGGATCTGGCAAGAGCACTCTTGCTCTTGCCATAATGTCTCTTCTTCCCGACAATGCTGTTATTAATGGATCAATTTCATTATATGATGACATGTATATAAATGGGTCACTTAAGTACAACAGGAAACAAAGAAAAATTCTAGATGAAAAGCTTAGAAATATGAGATGGAAAGATATTTCCATGATATTTCAAGGTGCCATGAACTCTTTCAATCCAGTATACACCATTGGTAAACAGATCTCAGAAGTTTTTAAAATACACACCGATCTCGGAAAAGAAGAAATAGAAGAAAGAGTGATTGAAGTTCTAAAAACCGCTGGTTTAACTGAAAATGTTATGAAATCATATCCACACGAGCTTTCTGGTGGGATGAAACAGAGAGCAGTTATCGCCATGGCGTTGGCATTAAATCC
>JAJYZL010000111.1 GCA_021799965.1 bacterium
ACAAATATTTTTCGGCTAAATAAAAAAATCCCGCCAACTTTTTCATTGGCGGGATAATTACTACTTGGTTTTTAAAAACCCCTTAAGATCTTCCAGGATATTACTCAGTGCTTTTTCCGGGCGAACTTTGTACAGTTCGAGGTTAACGAAAACCATGAACGGCACGTGCGGATGCTTTTTCAGGTGCTTATAGCGGCGATCATCGTTGTCTTTTGAAGCAGCCTTCACCTGCACCGGCAATATAAGCCCATTCCTCAGATAGACCAGAAAATCTATTCCGAGTTCATCCACTTCGCCGTGCTGCTTATTCCGGTAAGAGCCGACTATCAGCCCCTCCTTTTCCATCATAGCCAGCACCTGGCCCACCGCCTCCTCCGCCCTTCTTCCCCTGTCATCGGATTCCATAAATCCCCCTTATTACTAGCCTGCAAATTTTAAAAGTTCTACTTACTTACAGCATATACTCCAAACTCCAAACAATTCAATAGCCCGTAAAAAAATCCCGCCAATTTTAATGGCGGGATAAGAGATAGTTCAAAATTTCGTCCTTAAGACGATTTGAAGCTATTTCGGGACGGCGGTTATAAAAGCCGATTCTCACGAATATCACAAACTTCACAAGCGGATGCCGCCGAAAATGCTTATCAATGCATCTTTTCCGGTTCCGCGAATAAGTTTTAACCTGAATTGGCAAGGCAAGATCATCGTTTAAAAGTACAAGAAAATCTATGCCCTCTTTGTCCAACCTATCGTTTTTATGACTTTGAATAAATCCGGCGATTTTTCCGTCTTTTTGCAGATCGACCAAAACTTCCTTGAGTATCATCTCCGCGACGTTGTCGCGTTTATGAAGCCGCAAGCGGTTCATAGCGCCCCCTTTCTTTCCTAAATTTTCAAACTTCTACTTAAAGTATATGCTCAAAATTATTTTTTGTTCAACATCTCCTCAATTCTTTTAGTGTCGGGATGAAATTCCAGTTCGCCGTCGTTGAAAATAATTCTCGGCTTATATTGCTTCCCGTCCGCCAGCTGGCGGATCAGGCTTTCTTCTATTCTTGAAATCTGTATTTTTTTAAGCCATTTTTCCAAAAGATTTCCCAAGCTTCCCGACAATGCTTTTTCCTTTAAATTTTTTAACAATCCTGTTTTTTCATATCGGTTCCAGCTGTCATTTTTATAAATCCGCCGCTCGCCGATCCATCCCGCATTGGCGTCATAAAATTTTTGGATATCGGCGGCATCGCCGTAAACCGGCACCAGCGACAAATATAATTTTTTCCAATATTCATTATGCGGATCAGAGAGGCCATATCTTTCCGGCGTCACAAAGTGGCTGAAGCAAAATTTGTCCTTTGAAGCCTTGCTGTCCGTATCCTTTTTGCGCCTCCAGCCAAATAAGCCAAAAAAGATGTGGCAATAAAATCTGGCCGAAAAAATTCTGCCGTTTCTCGCTCCAACGATAACATCAAAATCGGAGTCCTCTTTAGGATTGCCCATGGCCATCGAGCCGGCCACCAGCACAAAATCAACAAATGGAACAAAATCAAAAAGCCAGACACGGCTTAATAATTTTTTCCATTTAAATTCCAAAACTTTTTCCACGTCTTAAGACTTTTTTGTTTGAGATGGATCAGCTAACTGATTATCTATTTGAGAAAGCAAAAGCTTGGCGTCTTTTATGATAGGAATCAAAGTATCAGCCGGGGTATTTTTTTTGACCAAATCGGAAATTTTGGCTATATCCGTTTCGGATTTATTCAGACTATCAAAAATATCCGGCGTGGTAGACGCGTCCAATCCCATATCCCTGATCTGCGAAGCTATCTCGTCATGATATTGTTTTAAAGTTGCCAAATCATCTTCGGCATAGGGGCCGATGAATTTAGCTATGTCTATCAACGCATAATTAGCCGATGCTATTGATGCGGATGCCTGGCCGAAAGCCTGGCCGTAATTATCGAGATCCATAGCCTGCTTTGCCTGCGTCAGATTAAAATTAGCTTTGCTGATTAATCCGGAAATAATGGCGCTTTTGGGAATCGAAGAAGAAGCCACCGTAGCAGTCAGATCCGATACCAGCGCATCAGCCTGGCCGATTATGGTTTCCGCTTCGGGCTTTCTTATTTCTTTATTGTCCACGGCTTTTTGTAAAAGATCCTGCCTAACCATATTTAGATTATTTTTAATATCATTATCAGAAACGCCCTCTCTGATCTCATCCAAAATTTTTATTTTACGCACGGAATCACCAGGCAGCTGAGACATTATCTCCGACAATGCCTGGCTGAAATTCTCCGATTGTAAGCGGCTCTGGAATTTAAGAAGAAGATTTTCTTCTACTTTTAATAATTCCAGCCGGTTTTCTTTAGACATCTTTTCATCCAGACGGTCAAAAACTTCGGCGATGGTAATTTCTTTTACCGCGCTGTCATCCTGATTCTTAACTACTTGTTCAAGCTGGTTTTTAAATTGGTCTGGAGTTTCATTAGCAGAAGAAATTCCGGCAATTAGTTCGGCGTTTTTTTCCTGAAGATCAGATAATTTATTTTTTATCGTATCGCCGACGCCGGATTTTAACTGCGAAAATAACTGAACGTGTTTAATAAGACTTCCGGACAATTGATCCAAAAATGCGCTCATTTCTGAACTGGAATTATTTTTTATATCATCTGTTTTTTCCCTTAGTGAATCAACAGCTTTCCCATAATCATTCAACGCGGCCGACAAAGTCCTTGAACTGTCCGGCATAAGATCGCTGAGTTTTTTTATTTCGGCGGCTTTTTGATTTAATACATCGAGCTGAAGTTCGGCTTTTTTAATAGGATCGATAGTTAAAGTATCCTGTATTCCTCTTCCCCATTCTTTCAAAAAATAAAAAGGGTTGCCCGGCAATATGCCCGAACTTGAAACGCCCAAATCTTTTACGGTTATTTCCTGATTTTTTACTATTTGCGAAGCATCGGTCTGCGCAAAAGCAGAGCTCGCTGTTAACAGCGTCCCCAAAGCCAATATCAAAGCTATATTTTTATTCTTCATTTCTCAGAAATCTGATCTTAATCTCTAATACCCCTCTATCATC
>JAJYZL010000112.1 GCA_021799965.1 bacterium
CTGTTTGGTAAGTTAAAAGAAGAGAGACTTTTGACCCAGAAGTTTATTGTAAACGAGTAAAACACAATGTGAGTGCTACTCGCTATCTAAATAATCATCTAAACTAATATTTGACATGGGCTGGAACAGAAAAGTTAAAGCTAGAAGCAATATAATCTCTACAACTAAACCGTACAATCCTACCCATACACCTTTGTAAATAGCCACCTTAAAATGTACAAGGAAAAGCATATACGTTGTAACTAAAATGCCAGATACGGTAGCTATACCTGCTGGGATTTTATTAACTCTGTTTGTAAACAGAGGGACAAATATAAGTGGGAAAAGTTGAACTACCCAAGAACCTGCCATAAGTTGAAGTGTAATAATAAAAGAAGGACTCATTGCAAGGCTTGTAAATAAGGCAAGCAAAATTATTACCGCAACTGAAATTTTACTGATAAGCTTTTCTGTTGTATCGCTAATATTCTTATTTATTAGGTTTTTATATATATTTCTGGTGAACAGATTGGCAGATGCTATTGACATGATAGAAGCAGGAATCATACTACCTAAAATTATAATAGAGCCAATTATTGCAGTGAAAACTGGGCCAAAAGTTTTAGATATTATTTCTGGGAAAGCCATATTAGGATTCTTTAGTTGGGGGTCAATGAATAAAGCGGCAAAACCTAAAAGCGTTATTAAAAGCAACATAATGTTGTAAATAGGCAATATAATGGCATTCTTTTTGATTATCTTAGCGTTCTTTGCAGAATATACGCTAGTTATTGCGTGCGGATATAAGAATAAGGCGGCAGCAGAACCAAATGCAAGTGTTGCAAATACACTTATCTGCCCGGCAGATAACACGGATTTTGTAGGATAGTGCGCATTATACCACACAAACATTTGGCCAATTGATCCAAAATAATGAATGGGTATATATATAATCAAAAAAAGCACCATAGCCCAAACAAAAAAATCTTTAATAAAAGCAGTTAAAGCGGTGGCTCTAATTCCATTAAATATTGTAAAACCCATAACCAGCAATAAAGATAATATGATTGTAATATTAGAAGGAACGTGTGTTACACTAAGCATAAAGTTCATACCAAAGATTTGCAAGCCAATATATGGAAGCTCGGCTAAAATGCCGACTATGGCAACTATTAAGGCTAAAGTTTTTGAATTAAAAGCCTTCTCTACATAATCACCAGCTGTTATGAAATTGTGTTTGCGTGCAACATTCCATAAACGAGGCATAGTTAAAAATACAATTGGATAAGTCATAATAACATAAGAAGTTGCAAAAAGCGCTAAAACCCCTTCCCCATACGCTAAACCTGGTACAGCTATAAGGGTATATGCAGTATATACATCTCCACCTATCAAAAACCAGACTATAAATGTACCAAATCTTCTTCCACCTAAACTCCATTCGGTAATGTCGTTGTCTAGCGACGGTTTGAATTTACTTGCGTAAAATCCGACAATACCAACGATGATCATAAAGGCTAACATAATAACAAGTTCAAGTATATTCATTTATGATCTCTTTTCCTTTGTAAGGTTTTCAATATAATATGCAATTGAGATAAGAATAATAGTAACTATATCCATAACAATTAAGAAAAAAGACATAAAATTTAATCCAAATAATATTTTACTTTTATTATAAAAAGGTATGCCAAATGAAAGTATAACTATTGGTATCATTGCTAATATCCACACCGCCGGATGATATCGTTTATATTTTTTCATATGCTCTCCTTAAATATTTCTTTAAAGTGAATCACTACTGTCCAGTTTAGAACTTTCTCTCTTCCTAGGATCAATTTTTCTCTTTAGCTTCGATTAGGATATCAATTCTGAACTTTATTTAAACTACTTCCGGCAAGGTTCAAGATGTTAATATCTTAAATCTAATCTCTGTTGAGCCCTCTTCAATTTATATGATGGGCAAAGGTTATGTCGGCTTTAAAAGATTATTTTCAATCAAGAATAAAAATGCTTTCTTTTAAACAAAGTCCTTATAAATCAGAGACTTAACAAAAGCGAAAAACTTAACTCAGAACTATTGCCCAGATAACCAATTGTTTTTATCCAACTTTTAACGGGATGGCTGTGCTGTTTTTTCATTAATTACGTAATTTATTTAATGGATGTACTATTTATTGCTCATTGACGGCGGAAAATCCTTCTTTTCGCTTCCCCAGCTTTTATTCGGCTTATCTCCCATAGTCAAGATCAAAGTTCCGCCCTCAAGAATTTCCTTATGATAAATATAAGTGCGATTTAATTGTTTCCCATTCAACTCAGCAGATTGAATGAATTTATTTATTGTAGAAACATTTCTTGCAATAACTATAAAATATTTTCCTTTTCCCACGGAAATGGAAACTTTATTAAACATTGGACTGCCGATAACATAAATTCCATCTGAAGGATTAACCGGGTAAAACCCGATAGAACTAAATACATACCATGCCGACATTTGACCGCAGTCATCATTTCCGCACAGCCCGTTTGTAGAATCAGTATATAAAGTTTCCATAATTTTTCTCACTCTTTTCTGAGTTTTCCATGGTTCTCCTGCATAATTGTATAAATATGCAATATGATGACTTGGCTCATTGCCTTGTGCATATTGTCCTAACATTCCAGAAATATCCGGGGGGACATTTGTTCCTTCAACAACAGGCGACCAATCAAAAAGCGAATCAAGCCTTTCGATAAAATGTTTTGTTTCTCCCATTATTTGTACAAGCCCTGCAACATCCTGAGGTACAAACCAATTCCACTGCCATGCATCGCCTTCAATATAATTGCTGTCAACTTGACTTGGACTGAATGGTTTTCTCCAACTGCCGTTACTTCCCTTCCCTCTAAAAAAATAAGTTGAAGTATCAAATAAATTCTTGTAATAACCTGCGCGCTTCATAAATAAATTATAGTCATCTTCTTTATTCAAATGCTTAGCTAATTGAGCAATACACCAATCTTCATAAGAATATTCCAAAGTTCTGGAGACTGAATAATTTGCTTTGTCAGCAGGTACAAAACCAAGATCTTTATAATATTTTAATCCAAAATG
>JAJYZL010000113.1 GCA_021799965.1 bacterium
TCTGAGTTGGAAAAAGTTGCTAGGCTTTCTGTTGAAGATGCGAAAAAACAGATTTTGGACAAGGTTAAAGAACAGCACGGCGTAGAGCTTGCCAAGGCCTTACAAAAACTCGAGAAAGACAGACGATAGGAAATAGAGAAGAAAAGTTTGGATGTTATAACCTCGGCCATTCAACGGTATGCTCGTTCTCACGTGGCGGATGTCACTACTAGCGTTTTTCAGTTACCAGATGAAGAGCTGAAGGGAAAGATTATTGGCCGCGAAGGCAGGAATATCAGAACATTGGAGCGCCTTACCGGAGCTGAATTTATAATCGACGAAACGCCGGACGCGGTGGTTATTTCATCTTTTGATCCATTAAGAAGAGAGGTTGCGCGTCTAGCTTTAGAGAAATTAGTGAAAGATGGCCGCATCCAGCCGGCTAAAATAGAAGAAAAAGTTGAAGAAGCGAGGCAGGAACTTAATAAGAGAATAGAAGAAATTGGTAATGATGCCGTCCTTGAAGTGGGAATTATAGGATTGCCCAAAGAAATTATAACCTTGTTAGGAAGGCTTTATTTCCGATCCAGTTTCGGACAAAATGTTCTCATTCATTCTATAGAAATGGCTCACATTTCGGGTATGATCGCGGCAGAACTCGGAGTAAACGTAGAAATTGCTAAAAAAGCAGCTTTACTGCATGACTTGGGCAAGGTTATTGATCATGAAGTAGAAGGCAGTCATGTGGAAATTGGAATTAAATTGCTTAGAAAGTATGGAGTTGACGAAAAGGTTATTGATGCGATGAAGTCTCACCATGAAGAATATCCATTCTCTTCGCCCGAATCTTATATAGTAGCGGCCGCAGATATTCTTTCTGCTGCTAGACCTGGAGCGAGAAGGGGGACAATGGAAAACTATATTAAAAGACTTCAGGATCTTGAGAGGATAGCTATGACTTTTGAGGGTGTTAAAAATGCATATGCTGTTTCTGCCGGAAGAGAGGTCAGGGTTTTTGTTGTGCCGGAAAAGATTGATGACTTTGCCGCGCTTCAGATGGCTAAAAATATCGCTTCAAAAATTGAAACTGATCTGAATTATCCAGGCGAGATCAAGGTAAATGTTATAAGGGAGATGAGGGCGGTGGAGGTGGCGAGATAGATAGGAGCAGTTTCTTTGGTATAATTTAATATTATAAATATAATAAAGTCGAATAAATTTATTAAATAAAAATTATGAAAAAAGAAAATTTAGTTGAGGCCGTAATGAAAGCTGCTGAAACATCAACAAAAAAACAGGCACAATTGGCGGTTGATGCGGTTTTTGAGACTATGACTAAGGCCTTGAGTCGGGGGGAGGAAGTGGCAATTTCCGGTTTTGGAATTTTTAAAGCCATGAAAAGCGCGGCAAGGACAGGAGTTAATCCGAAAACAGGAGAAAAAATACAAATAAAGGCTTCCGTTAAGCCAAAATTCAGAGCCGCCAAAGCCTTAAAAGAAGCGGTAAAGTAATACGGGAAAAATTTTGTAAATTAAAAAACCGCAGTTAGCGGTTTTTTAATTTTAAAGTTATTTTAAATTTAGTTTTTGACTTACAATATTGCTTATTTTTATAAAGTCATTGTAAGCATTCTTAATTTCCTGCAGAGACTGTTCTATCAAACTGTGTGATTTGTCGTCTATGTTTATTTGTTTGGCGGACGTGGCAGTTGAAGTTGCCGTTGTAGACGCCATTTCAATTTTTAATTGCGATGATGTGGCAAGCGTTTCAACCAGACTTTCGGGAGAAGTTGTGGCCGTTATCTGCTCCTGTGTTGAAGAAGCTGCCGCTAATAGGTCCTGAACATACCCCGCAACGATTTTTGCGGCGCTATCATTGTATATTTTGGCGTTTCCAAGGCTGTTCATTGAAAGGTTGAGAAGATCCCACGTATCCTCTTTATTAATCAAATTTGTCTTTTCCAGATTATTTAGATCAGATATTATTTTGTCTAATCTTATATTGGCAATTTTTAGAACACCTTGTTCCTGATAAATAAGTATAAAGGCCGTCATTTTTTTAACGTAGGTATCGTAGTTGTTGGCCCTCCAGTCTTTGTATTCCTGAGCTAAATTTTTGATTTCGTCTAAGGTAATACCGTCTTTATCAACATCCACTTTCAAGCTCTCCGAATAATTTATGTTTTTATCTAAAATCGCCAAAAACAGCCCTCTCGCCGCTTTCTGGTCATCGGTTGTAAGGGTTAGTGCATTTAATTTGTCTTCTAGATTTTTAATATCGGATAAAGACAGATCCAGGATCTGATCCAGTGCTTTTTTTCTTATTTGTATTTCCTGTTTTTCTTTTTCTTGCGCGGAAATAGAGGAGTCGTCTTTTAGTTGAACTAATTCATCCACTGTGCCCTGTACTTGTTCGAGAGATGCCTGTGAGTCCTGGGATGCTTGTGAATTGTCTTGGGATGGCGCAGATTCTGCGGCATAAATTTTTAAAAGCGGCAATGTAAGACCGGCAATAACGAACAATATTACTATCGAAGCCAATATCTTAGAAGTTTTTTTCATATTTTATATATACAGTTAATAATTTAAAATTACAAGGTTAATTTATTTAAAAGTTCATTAATATTGTCGTTATTTTGCTGGTTAATATTATTCACTCCATTTGCTTCATTATTCAGCAGGGTAGGATCTAGGTGGGTTGGTCCTCCGCTTTTGGCGGTTTCATCCAGGGCTACTGCTACTTTTGTAAGAGAATCGCTATAATACTTAGCTTCGGCAACGGTAATTTTAATATCAACCTGATTGGCTTCGTTCTGTATTTTTTGTTCGTCTAAACTGGATAAAAGAACCGGCGATAAAAGTCGCGCATTTAGGCTTGGAAATATACCGGTAACGGAGATCATAATGAGCGTGCCGGCGAGTCCAAGCGCAGCGCTAAATTTAAACATCTCAAATAATATTCCTATAGAAATAGGTTTTTTATAATTTTGCGGGTAAGTTAAGATTAGTCGCAATGATTCGGCTTGGTATTCCTCTGGGGGAGTAATGATTTTAAGTTGTTTAATTGATT
>JAJYZL010000114.1 GCA_021799965.1 bacterium
CCCTTACAGAAATCACGCATCCACGTGATGTAGAATTTAGTCTTCCTTCTGACCCGCCAAGAGAAATCGGTTTTCCTGTCATGGTTCGAATTGCCTACGCGCTTGGCGGGCTCGGTTCGGGAATAGTAAATAATGAAAAAGAGCTTTTGGAAAAAACACATCGTGCCTTTTCTTTTACTAATCAAATTTTAATCGAAGAATCTCTTTATGGATGGAAAGAAGTAGAATATGAAATTGTCCGGGACAAATTCAACAATTGCATTACTATTTGCTCTATGGAGAATGTTGACCCGATGGGAATTCATACCGGTGATAGTATAGTTATTGCGCCGGTACAGACTTTATCTGCCCATGAAAATTTTAAGCTTCGCTCAATTGGCATAAAATTAATTCGTCATCTTGGAGTTATTGGCGAGTGCAATATTCAATATGCGCTTGATCCTAATTCGGACGACTATAGAATTATAGAAGTGAATGCAAGATTAAGCCGTAGCTCTGCTCTTGCTTCTAAAGCCACCGGATACCCCCTTGCCTTTATTGCAGCTAAGCTCGCGCTTGGATACGCTCTTAACGAAGTTGAAAATATTATTACGCGCGAAACGTCTGCTATGTTTGAGCCGGCACTCGACTACGTTGCTCTTAAATTCCCGCGTTGGGACTTACAAAAGTTTCGTCAGGTAAGTACTCAGCTTGGTTCCGAAATGAAATCAGTTGGCGAGGTGATGTCTCTCGGCCGAAGTTTTGAAGAAGTGCTTCAAAAAGCAATTCGCATGCTTGATATAGGTATGAAAGGATTTACCGGCAACAGCTTAATTTTTGAAAATTTAGATGAGGAACTTTCTAAACCAACCGATAAAAGAATTTATGCAGTCGCAAAAGCACTTCAAGACGGTTACTCGGTAGAAAAAATTCATCAGCTTTCTAAAATTACCCCCTGGTTCATCTACAAGATGAAAAATATTATTGACACCGAAAAAAAATTAAAAGGCTTAAAGCTTCAAAAAATTTCCAAACCCTTAATGGAAGAAGCAAAGCAAAATGGTTTCAGCGATTTGCAAATTGCTCAGCTCTCAGACTCAAAAGAAATGGATGTAAGAAAATACCGAAAAGGATTAAACGTAATTCCTGTAGTAAAACAAATCGATACTCTTGCAGCTGAGTATCCGGCACAAACAAATTATCTCTACTTAACTTATCATGGCAAAGAAGACGATATAAAATTCGGCGATAAAAATCAGATCGTTGTGCTTGGCAGCGGGGCATATAGAATTGGCTCTTCTGTCGAGTTTGACTGGTGCTGCGTTAACGCCGTACTTACTTGCAATAAACTTGACTACAAGACAATCATGATTAACTGTAATCCGGAGACCGTCAGCACCGATTACGATATTTGTGATAAGCTTTATTTTGAACAATTGACTTTTGAAAGAGTTCTTGATATTTACGATAAAGAAAACCCCGAAGGTGTTATTATTTCGATGGGTGGGCAAATTCCCAACAATCTTGCTGTAAAGCTACATGAAGCAGGAATTAAGATTCTCGGCACCTCTCCTACGCAAATTGATAATGCAGAAGACCGCCATAAATTCTCTAAAATACTTGATAGACTTGAAATTGATCAACCGGATTGGGAAGAGTTGACAAGCTTGGGCGAAGCAAAGGAATTTGCAAAGAAGGTAGGTTTCCCTGCCTTAATACGCCCAAGTTATGTCTTAAGCGGTGCGGCAATGAGTATTGTTTTATCGGATGCCGAGCTTGAAGAATATCTTGATAAAGCTGCTAGTATTAGTAAAGAACACCCTGTAGTTATCAGTAAATTTATTACGGAAGCTCGCGAGATTGAAGTTGATGCTGTTGCCGAAAACGGAAATTTATACTGCTATGCAATTTCGGAACACGTGGAAAATGCAGGAGTTCATTCAGGCGACGCTACCATTGTACTGCCTCCTCAACGTACTTATCTTGAAACAATGCGGCGTGTGAAAATGGTTACTAAAGCAATCGCAAAGGAATTACAAATAACAGGTCCCTTCAACATCCAATTTATTGCTAAAGATAACGAAGTAAAAGTTATCGAATGCAACTTGCGCGCTTCAAGAAGCTTTCCCTTCGTTTCCAAAGTCTTGAAAATAAATTTCATAGACTTAGCAACAAAGTTAATGATGGGTGAAAAGCTTCCTAGGATTGATAAATCTTCTTTTGATGTTGATTATGTGGGAGTAAAAGCTCCCCAATTTTCATTTACAAGATTAAAAGGATCAGACCCGGTACTTGGGGTTGAAATGGCGTCTACCGGTGAGGTCGCTTGTCTTGGTGATGATTTTAACGAGGCTTTTTTGAAGAGTTTTATCTCAACCGGATTTAAAATTCCTAAGAAAGCTGTAATGCTTTCAACCGGAACCCTAAAAGAAAAAGCAGAATTTCTTGAAGAAAGTAAAAAGCTTTTTAATCTTGGTCTGAAAATCTACGCGACAAAAGGTACTGCTGAATTCTTAAGACAAAACGGAATTGACGTCGAAATTCTCTCTTGGCCGCTTGAAACTGATGAACCAAATGTCATTACTTATCTAAATGAAGGCAAGATTGATTTGGTAATAAATATTCCGAAGAATGCCGAGAAGGATGAGCTCGATAACGATTACTTGATCAGAAGAAAAGCAGTTGATATGAATGTTAATTTAATAACAAACATTCAGGTTGCTAAAAGATTCGTAAAGTCCTTTTACCGGTATAAAATTGACCAGTTGGAAATTAAAAGCTGGGATGAGTATAACTAATCCACGTTTCACAAAAGACCGTGCGGAATGATGGAATGTTGGAGTAGCGGAATAGACTAATTTTTTCCATTATTCGAATATTCCATTACTCCAAATGCAAATCCTGCGTAAGGTCATTAATTAACTCACCTTACGCTAAAGGTTATTATTACATAGTGAGAAACCTCCGAGGTTTTCCTAAACCTCGGAGGTTTGCACTTCACTTCCATTATATTAGAAATTGTCTTCGTAACACGAGTTAATTAATTAT
>JAJYZL010000115.1 GCA_021799965.1 bacterium
AAAAACTAAAGCACTTTTAGAATTATTAATAATCCTATTGGTGTGTTGTATCGGAACAGTGAATCTTTATTCGCGGGGTATAAATAGAAAAATATCAGGTGGAGGCAGTGTACCTGCCCCAGGTAGCAAGCACGAGATTAAACATATAAGAAGTAACGATATTGGTTTGATTGATTCAGCGTTTTCAGATGGTTATACGGATAACATTGTCAACGTAAATGTAAACGGTCAGAAGTTTACGACCTTGACTATTCAGAGTACAGATAATAATGTCTTCGTAGGTGCAGGCCGAACTTCATACAGCGTTTGGACGCGTGATCTTTACTGGGGATTTCTGGGCTGGGCGCAGGCTGGAGATGATCATGTGCTTCAGATGATGAAATCATCACTTCGTCTTCTGATAATGGCTAAAAACAGGAACCAGGCTCTGGGACAAAGCAAGATGTGGCCATTAGACGACAAGCGGTTTTACATCCCTCAAGCATATACCACGGGTCTTAATATTGCGATGGACTTTTTCCCTTGGTGTTCTGAATCTCAGGCTGATTTTCTCTTGCTATCATATAATTATTGGAAACTCAGCGGTGACCGGAAGTTTATTAAATCAATCTGGAGTGACATTGTATATGTTACAAAGACACTCGAGCTGTTGGATACGAACGGCGATGCCCTGCCTGACGCGCTTCAAGGCAGCTATGATTACCAATGGGTTGTAAACTCCGAAGATCCCCTTATGTGTGCAAAGACTAGCATGGCTTATAGTGATGTAGCGAAGCTTGCAAGAATGCTGGGTAAAAATACATATGCGGATAGTCTTGAAGAATTGGCCGTGAAAGTCAAGGAGACGATGAACAAAAGCGTTGAGGATGGTGGATTGTGGAAGGAAGATTCTACTGGTGGTTATTATGTAGACATGCGAAAGTTTTCTAATGGCAAGGCTGAGATAGTTAATGAGTTCATACCTTACGAAAATCTTGTACCTATGTGGTGCGGGATGACGAGCAGCAAGCAAGACAAAGCGATTTTTGCGAAACTAGATGCCGGTTTTAAGAAATATTACGATTTGCCTTACGGTCCGGAATATTGCGCTCCTGCCGGCGGGCATAATGACCAAAGCGTGGCGAATTGCTCGAGTGTAACATGGTTGGGATTTCTGGATGTTTACTTGAGAGGCAAGAAGGAGCACGATACAAACCGTTCGAGAATATTTCATATGCTTATGAAGCATGCACATGATGCGGGTGGGATTCCTTTTCCGGAAGGTATGGGGATACTTGGTTACCTGACCGGCGGAGCAGGTAGAACCTGGGATAACGGCAATTTCTTCCACATGCTTATCTGTGGAGTTTATGGTTTAGAAAAGAGTAAAGACGGAATAAAGATATCAGCACCGGAAAAGATTGATGGTGTACCCTTAACAGAGCTAAAGAATTTTCGGTTGCATAAAGCAATCTATAACTTCAAATGGACCGGAAAAGGAAAGCACATAAAAGAAGTTATTATTGATGGTAATAGAATTACACCTGATCCGGGTGTTTACAAGCTTACTAATAAGACGGGTAAACACGAAGTTGAAATAGAACTTTACAAATAAGTCTTTCCTTATTCAAAAAAACGAATCAATTTTAAAAGGAGTTACTAACCATGGTAAAAAAAAGCTTAATTATTTGGACTTTTTTGCTAATAGTGTTGCTAAACGCCCAAAGTACTCTTTTAGGGGGGCAAGAGTTTGAGTTAACAAAACAAAAAGCTAAAGAATATATGGCAGGGTATGATAAATCCGTTGAGTCAATCGATAAAACGATGTCAGGCTCTAATGATTCCACTACGGATATAATTATGTGGTATGACTGTGATAACGGAACATCAATAAATACACGTCCTGACAATGGTTGGTGGCCATTAAATCCGGGCTACCCCAACGATCCGGTTGCAGGAGGATTACTTACCAATAATTATTACTACTTAAAGCGTGCATCGGACGGGGCGATATTGGATTCAGCGCGTCCGCCGGAGAGTGATAGTTTCAGCTTGCAGATTTGGGATGTGTCACAATATATTGGTACGGAGGTATATATCGAAATAGTTGATAATAATTCAGGAAGCGGATATGCCTGGCTTGCTGCAGATGATTTTATATTGGGTGGAGAGACTGGAGACACTCTTGATTTTGAATCAGGTAGTTATGCCCCTGATTGGCAAGTAATAAGTGGAAATGCCTTTGGAACTACCCCGAATTCCACTGTTCATGGGTCAATGTCGGGACAGCAGGGTAAATATTGGGCAGATTCCTGGAGCGGCGCTGGAGAATCGGCAATAGGTGTGCTACGTTCTAAAAATTTTACGATAACAAAATCTATAACGTCAAGGGCCACGATAAGCTTTTTGAAAGCTGGATGGGATGGTACGGGGGGTAATGGCCCGTGGAGAACAACGACATCCCTTTTGGGCACATATCAAAGTCAAGACCCAGCAGTAATTAAGCAGCATGCTTACTGGATTAAGGCTTTAGGTTGTAATGTTATGGCATGTGATCTTACCAATTCAGGTCCATCAGGGCGGGGTGCACCCTACTATTTCAACGGTATAAATCAAGCATTTGAATTGATATTAAAAAATTTACCCGAAATAACTGAGTTTGAAGCTCCTTCTGCATATCCTGTTATAAGATTAACCGGAACAAATTATGGTAATTTAACCTTAATGTTAGATGATATGTATGCTCTATACCAGCAATATCCGGCTAAATGGTATAAATTAGATGATGGTACAGCTAATAAGGATAAACCTTTTATTGAAATTTTTGCTGATTGGTCTCTATTAAATACGTGGGCACAAAGTGGAATTCCAGCACAGGCACAGGATGATAGATTTAATATTCGATATAGCAACGGATATTTACTTTCGCAACCGGCTATAACGCAACTTGATAACAATAATATCCATAAAATTCCCGGGAATATTCCATATTGGTTATTTGTTGAAAACACGCAAGATCCTTTAAAAGGTTACGGTTACTATGAAC
>JAJYZL010000116.1 GCA_021799965.1 bacterium
TTCTCATTGAATAGCTCAATCCCCATCCCTTTTATCGCGTCAAGTTTTCCCCGGTCATAATAGTCCTGGGCAATATCCTCATTAGCCTGCCTAAGTATCACCGCTTCCTCTTCAAGCTGCTTAATCTCCTTTTCTAAATCTCGTCTATTCGCCAAACTTTTCAACCAACCGGAAAAAGCTCGATCCATCAATCTATCCTTCTCCTCGAGTAAGCTATCAAACTCTTTTTTGCCCTCCTCTTTGCCCCGCCGAAAAGCCGTTCTAACAGAAGCCCAGAAAATAGCAAGTATAAGAATCGTGATAATTAATGGTATGAGAATTTCACTTAGTAAAACCATGCTAAACCCTTTCAAAATAATTATTAGTAACTCGTTTAATAATTTATTCTATAACACAAAAAACAGATTAACAGATTCCAGAAAACAGACCTACAACTTAAAAGCGAGGCGTAAACCAACGAACCAAGAGGCGTACGCACGAGTGTCGCTCAGCTTCAGAGCAAACACCCCATCGTCAGCGCCATTGTTCCAATAGCCGCCGCGGAGGGGAACGAACTCGCCACGTGTATTAAAATAAAACCTACCTCCGTTCGGAATATCCGTGTCGTGAGATGGACATAGCCCTAAAGATTGAAGCAAAGCAACGCCGGGACTCAGCGGATCAACATTAATTGTGCATTCAATATTTTTGAACCATTTACTTTGCCAGCCCGATTCTTTCGATACTATACTGATATTACCTTCGTGATTTATTTTTAATGTGCCCTTGGTTCCTGGCTTGACGAGCTTTCCGCTTTGTAAAATTGCTTTGTAAGCCTTAGAGCCTAGCGACTGATCAACCAAATAATCGGCGGCATCATTATCCGGGATTATTTGTATCTCCCCGTCAACTATTTTCATTCCGCCAACCCTCTGCCAAACGCTCCCTATTATCCCATTAATAGGCCGGTTCTTCGAATAAGCCAGCATCGCCCACTCGGCGTTCGTCATCTGGTGAAAGCCTGTAATATCCGCGCCGTTGTTCAGCTGAGCGCAGGCTGCTAATTGTTGATCGAAGCCTAAGGAGGTAGCAAAAGACGCGGGATCTTCCCCTAAAAATATTCTGCTTCTTTGATTATTAACTACAAATGCAGGATGTATTGTAGAGGTAGATTTCAAAAAATTAACTGGATCCCATTGCAGCCTTTGAAATTCTACCATCTTGTTGTAATTATTATTCGCATCGAGTACCCCCCAGTTGTCAGGGCGTTGAATATGCGGTGACATCAATTCAGCATCAGCTACGTATCCGTTTTCTACCTGCCACGTTTTTAATTTTGAAATCACTTTTAGATAAGGAGCCGATTTCTGAACTGAAGGTTGTATTTTAGTCTTAGCCATTTTCCCGATCCTTTCAAAATAATTTTTTATATTTATTTCTCTCAAGAACATTCTTAATAACTTTTCCCACTATTAAAAAGAAAACCACAATCGCAGACAAGCAAATAATCATTGTCATTCTTGCTCCTCTGCGAATATCCTTTCGACCATATTCCTAATCCGCGGATCGCCCGTATCATCCTTGAATTTTACAATCACTTTCTCGACATCATCAGAGTCAATCAGTGGTTGCTTCCTTCCCGGCAGACTTACCTTCGGCAGCTCTCCGAGATCTATCAAGAGCGGGATTAAATTCCGGTTGATACCGTACTTACGCGACACGTCAGAGTAATTCAGAAGCTTGCCCATGACTATTCCCTCTTCTTCAATTCTGATTTTGTTATTGCAATCAATGAATCAATTTCAGTTACTATCTCTTTTTTGATTTCTGCAAGTTTAGAGATGAGCCGGTTTTGCTCTATCGAAGACAACTTCCCATCCGCAAGGTCATTGCTTACCTCATCGTTTAATATTTTAAGTGCATTCCCGAATATCGAATTAGCGTGAAATGTTTCAGCCTGCAAGTTATCCCCGTCTGTCGCGCTAGCATCAAGCCCCATCTTTTCTAATTGTGAGGTAATTAGGATATACGTCCTCATATCAATATCCCGCGCATCGGACGCAGTATTCAATTTATAATAAAGCTTATAAGGCTTCATGCCTATCTTAACCGCCATTTGCTGATAAGTAATCCCCGCCTGTGCCATGTTTATTTTGAGTTCTTCCCGGTAAGTCATGTTGTTTTCCTTAATAATATTTTACAGATTTTATTAAACGATTGATTAACTTTGTTAATGTAGTTTTAGAACGTCTTCCTCTATCACTTGTTTTATCTCTTCTAGCCTTTTAACGTTCTTATGCTTTTTGTCGCTAGGGTCGAGCAAATAATGAATATACCTTGTTGTTATCACCTTGCCGAATCGACGATGGTATAATCTTGCAATCTCTGTCTTGTTAAAAACTTTGTTGAGTGCTAAAATTTGTTTTGCCATTTTCTTTTTTTATTGTTGTACAGGTTCATTTTCAAGAACAAGGCAAACTTATGCAATTGCATAAATAATGTCAAGTTATTTTTTCACTTATTACATAAATATTTTAGAAGATGTCGTTAGGCTCTAAAATCAAAGCATTCGGTCTTAAAAATTTTACTTCGCTCGGTGAGTTTGCCAGAGCTTTAGATATGAGTTTGCCAAATTTATCGGCTTATATCCATGAGACAAGAATGCCTGGAAGCCCATTTTTAGCAAAGATGCTGGCGCTTGGATGTGACTTGAATTGGTTATTCTCCGACGATAAAACCAACGATGCAACTCCTGTAAACAATGCTCTCACATATGAGCGCAGAATTAAACAATTAGAATCTGAAATAAATAGATTAAAAGAAAAGTTGAAGTCGATAGAGCAATTAACAAAAAATAAATGACCGGCATAAAGCCGGTCACCTAAATAATTATTTCTTTTTAATTATTCTTGATATTCTGATAAGTTGAGTGATGATGTCGCGCAGGTTGACGCTTAATACCGGGTCTTTGAGCCCATATTCATGTTCTAAATTTTGCAAAACGTGTTGC
>JAJYZL010000117.1 GCA_021799965.1 bacterium
ATACATATATAAGCCAATAAAACAACCAGAACAGGCTTTTTATTGTTAAGAATATAACTAAGAACAAAGACAGGAACACGATCCATTTTACTGTCACATCCAGTCCCTGTAATTTTGTATTTACAAGATTATATACTCCGTCCAAAACGGTTTCATTATCATTTATCTGCAACCCGATTTTTTCGGCTTGTTGTTGGAGCATTTGGAGAGTTGAATTGGTTATTGTTTTCCTTTGCGATTCCAAAGCGGATTGAGGAATATTATTTTGCATGGCGAGCTGTTCAATGCTTGATGAAGCCATTTGGCTTGCTATTTCCGGCAGGGTTTTGCTGACAGAAAAATCGCCTAATCCTAAGTGCATATAGTTATCGGCTATTTTCAGAACAGTTTCCGAGGGACTGATTATTGTATTGATAACGCTTTTTGAGATAAGCATATTGCTTGGATAGAATGGCTGAGAATAAACCGCTGAAATCAAAATTGCTAAAGCGGCCGCTATTTTAGGAACAGAGCCTTTTGCTATTTTAACTACTCCGATGACTAGCTGATTGTCCAGCTCTTTTTTGCTTGCTTTTAATGAGGAATAAAGGGATAGATAAACAAGAACCGCGACAATTATCATCATAAAAGAGTAGCTGTTTATTAAAAAGAACAATGATAATGCGATAGCTTCTCCTAAAATTATGAACGAATTAATAGTCTTTCCTTTTATAAAAAGAGATTGTAAAAAGAAAAAAACTGTAAACAAAAACGCCGAAGCGCCGGCTAAGGTGAATATGCCGGCGCCAGGGTTTTTAATGAATATGCTGGTGAAGTATCCGAAACTTGCAGCAATACAAATACCTAAAAAGGCTAAAATGGAAATTTTTACAACCGAAGTATCAACTTCAGCGGAATCATTTTTTACTAAAAGATTTGAATCCATATAACAACCCTTAAATTATATCACGAATTATTTCTGCTGGCCTTCATTTGGCTGACCATTATTCTCTCCGGGTTGTTGTTGATCCGCATTTTGATTGCCGTACATAGTCTGGCCAATTTTCTGTAGTTCTGCGGATAATTCTTCCGTTGCTGTTTTCACGGCATCGGTATCCGAACTTATTTTTAATGCCTTCAAAGCTTCTATTTTCTTATTTATTGTATCTTTTACTTCCTGGCCAATTTTATCGCCGGCTTCTTTAACTGATTTTTCGGCAACATAAATCAAACTCTCGGCGTGATTATGGGCTTCAGCCAGATCTTTTTTCTTTTTATCTTCTTCGGCGTATTGAGCAGCTTCATTTTTCAATTTTTCAATTTGTTCTTTTGAAAGATTGGTGCTGGCTTCTATTTTTACGGACTGAGTTTTATTTGTGGCTTTATCTTTAGCCGATACGCTCAAGATACCGTTGGCATCTATGTCAAAACTTACTTCAATCTGCGGTATGCCTCTCGGAGACGGGGGAATGCCGTCAAGGATAAATTTAGCCAAAGTTTTATTGCCGGCCGCCATTTCTCTTTCGCCTTGAAGGACGTGTATTTCTACGGACGTCTGGCTATCGGCTGCGGTGGAAAAAGTCTGAGATTTGGCAGTTGGAACTGTTGTATTTTTATCTATTATCTTTGTGAATACTCCGCCCATTGTTTCAATACCGAGAGAAAGCGGGGTAACGTCCAAAAGCAAAACATCTTTAACGTCGCCTTGCAAAATTCCGCCCTGAACGGCAGCGCCTGCGGCGACTACTTCGTCCGGATTGATTCCCTGATGGGGATCTTTTCCAAAAGCTTTTTTAACCGCCTCTCCCATTGCCGGCATTCTTGTTTGTCCGCCGACCATTACTATTTCGTCCATATCTTCTAATTTGAAACCGGCGTCTTTTACGGTCTTTTTGGTGAGTTCTATGGATTTATCAATATAGTCTCTCACCAATTCCTCCAATTTAGCGCGAGAGAATTTCATCAAAAAGTGTTTCGGACCGGCTGAGTCGGAAGTTACATAAGGAAGATTGATTTCGGTTTCAAAGGCCGTGGAAAGTTCATGCTTGGCTTTTTCTGCCGCCTCTTTTAGTCTTTGCAATGCCAATGCGTCTTTAGAAAGGTCGATGCCCTCCTGTTTTTTATATTCAGAAACCAAGTACTCTTGAATTTTTTTATCAAAGTCGTCGCCGCCGAGATGAGTGTCTCCGCCGGTGGCTTTAACTTCAACCGTATCATTTGAAACTTCCAAGACCGAAACATCAAAAGTTCCTCCGCCAAAATCATAAACAACGATCTGTTCGTTGGCTTTTTTGTTCATTCCATATGCCAAAGCCGCCGCTGTTGGTTCGTTGATTATTCTTTTTACGGTAAGTCCGGCTATTTCTCCGGCGTTTTTAGTGGCTTGTCTTTGGCTGTCGTCAAAGTAAGCGGGGACGGTGATTATGGCTTCGGTGACGGGCTCTCCGAGCTTTGCTTCGGCATCGGCTTTTAATTTAGCCAAAACCATCGCGGAAATTTCTTCCGGTTTATACCACTTGTCTCCCATTTTAATATCTACGCCGCCGGTGCTGGATTCTTTGATATCGTACGGAAGCCACTTTTTGTCGTTTTGTACTTCGGGATCGGAAAACTTTCTTCCTATCAATCTTTTTACTGAGAAAATAGTATTTTTCGGATTGGTTACCGCCTGTCTTTTTGCCAGCAATCCAATTAATCTTTCGTTGGATTTATTGATGGCTACTATAGAAGGAGTGGTGCGCGCTCCTTCGGTGTTTTCCAGGATCTTTGGCTGTCCACCTTCTACGACGGCAACCGCTGAATTAGTTGTTCCTAAATCTATTCCAATTATTTTGCTCATAGTTTTTTTTATTTGTTAATTATTTTTTTTATTTTGATATTTTTACTTTTGCCGGCCTTATTACCTTTCCGTTTAATGTCCATCCGCTTACCATTTCCTCCAGTATTG
>JAJYZL010000118.1 GCA_021799965.1 bacterium
CGACGCGTTACGCAAGGATTAGCATTCATATATGTTCGCTCGATTGCAGGCGTTATTGATAATTCCTCTTTAATGCCGTTGTGCATAGTAACCTGTTGTGGATACATACCATAGGTCCATTGACTATCCGCTATAGGGTCAGGATAATTCCAGCATTTTCTCATTGTAAAAAGCGACTTAAGAGTATCCGGAAATGAATCTGTTACAAGAAGAAGCGGCTTACCTTCATAATATACAAATAGGTCTTTATATTGAGAATTTGAATAAAAGCGGTTGTAAATATCAAGCCCGCAATATGCTGGGTTGGGATCGCTAGCCGATGTGCCTGCCCAAAAACAGATATATGGTGTTTTTTTGCCTTCTTCGCGCATTTGATATAAGGTTTGAACAAACACTGTCGAGGGCTCCTGAAAGACATCGTAATAGTAATTTGCAGGACGGGTGCTCATACCATTCGAGTCATCAAAGATAATGAAGTCTATTCCGGCATCTGTAAGTTGTTGAATGTGTTTCCTAATAATCGTAGTGTCGTCTGAACGGTAATAGCCGGGAGCAGGCTCGGCCCAATAGTGGTTGGAATTTGCTGGTCCCCACTGTGGAGCAGTAATTTGAAATTCAGCCAATTGGAAGTAGTAACCTCCGAAATTGTCCAAACTCAGCTTCGTCGCATCGATCCGTATGTAACGGCTATCTACCGGGGATGAGAAATCAAATTCTATCGCAGTATCAGTACTCGCGGGCACAGGGTAGCCTGAATAGCTCTGTCCGGGCACATCTGTCCAGTTAACTGCATCTGAGCTATACTGGATCTTGAAATCCTGTGGAAAACACAGCACTGTATTATTGTCTATTCTTGGGGCTAACACAACCTTAGTCACAGGTTTTACTGTTCTCAAGTCTATATATATCCATTCTTCCGCGTTAGCACTCTGGTGAACGACACTCGACCAAAATGTATTTATGTTATTATCGAGAACATTATCGGGTCCAGCCCAGGAGGCTACAGTTGACGATGATACCGCAGTGTCAGAATTAGTTGAATTAGCAGCTTTAAGAATATTTGTAATATTATAAATAGGATTAGGATTGCTGTAGCTTCCAACAGTAGGATTAAACCATAGACTATAGTAAATCGAAACTAGATTGGTTTCGTTTGTAATATCAAGGCCATTACCGATGGTGACATTGCTGAGCAGATGAAATTCAGCTAACTGAAAATAGTACGACACACCGATATCATCTGTACGAAGCTTTGTCGCATCGATCCGTATATAACGGGCGGTTACCGGAGACGAAAAAACAAATGGTATCGTAGGATCATTAGATACAAGGTAACCATTGGGTAGGGGATAACCTGAATAACTCTGACCGGGTACATCCGTCCAGTTGACTGCGTCTGAGCTATACTGAATTTTGAAGTCTTCTGGAAAACCATATATCTTGCCCCCTGGTACTCCTCCTCTTGGGGTCAACACAACCTCAGCTACGGGTTTTACTGTCCTCTGGTCTATATATATCCATTCCTCGCTGTTAGCAACTGAATGACCGACGCTCGACCAAAAAGTGTTTGGATTATTATCGAGAACATTATCGGGTCCAGCCCAGGAGGCTACAGTTGACGATGATACCGCAGTGTCAGAATTAGTTTGTGAAAATAATAATGTAACATTAAAAAGAAGAAACACTATAAAAATTGTTATTTTTTTCATATTATTGCCTATATGAATTAATTAAATTAATTTTGGGAAAACTATATTTAATTCTTTTGACAATGAATTAAATAATGTTAATTTTTGTCAGAAATTATTATTCTTTTTGCCTCCTTTTTTGAATTGATAATTAAGAATGATTTAAAAAATGATTAGTCCTTTTTACCTCCTTTCTTTTTTATTAGATCGGCAACTGTTACCATAATGGGACTATTTCCTGTGATAAAGTCTGTCTTAGCAGAATAGGTAAGAATAGTTTCACCGGGTGAAGCTGCGTTCATGAAAGCCGATATGGTATTACCACTTATTTGAGAAGCGTCATCTTTTTTGTTAAAGAAAAATCACCGGATTGAATTCTATACATATAAACTCCGGATGCTAATTGGGAAGCATCGAAATTTATAATATAGTTTCCGGATTTTTGTTCTTGATTAACCAAAGTAACTACTTCTTGACCTAACAAATTATATACTTTAAGTGTAACAATACCGCTTTTGGGAATACTGTATTTAATCTCTGTTGACGGGTTAAATGGATTTGGATAGTTTTGTGATAATGAAAATTTAGCTGGGACTAAGTTATTCTGCTGGTTTAAGATTTGTCCTACGCTCTTGGACATTCCAAGTTTCGCCTCAAGATCAGTAAGCTTTGTGTAGTTTGAAATATCAGAAGTCTTTATCTCGTAATCATATTCTTTGATAACAATGCTGTTTACAAAATCTCGAACAGCTTCTACCATAGATGTATCAGCCTCCGTTGCTGAGGAAACTGAAGGTAATGCATCAATCTGTTGTACAGCCTCATTTACCTCAAGCAGACTGTCAGGACATGGCTGACCGTTTTTGTATGCTGCAATATACTGCTCCATCCATCTGTAATATAGGTCGCCATGCCCGCCTTCCATTGGCTCAATATCCCGGCTTCTGGTTCTGTCATATTGATCGGTGAAATGTGAGTTAGAATCCTGATCGACGAGTCGCATAGCAGTCCACTCATTCCATTCCGACATCATAACAACTTTTGGTCTCTGAGCAAAAGCATACTGCCATTCTTCCTGGAACGTTTTGCCGCCGCGACGCGTTACGCAAGGATTAGCATTCATATATGTTCGCTCGATTGCAGGCGTTATTGATAATTCCTCTTTAATGCCGTTGTGCATAGTAACCTGTTGTGGATACATACCATAGGTCCATTGACTAT
>JAJYZL010000006.1:0-1541 GCA_021799965.1 bacterium
GTTGCCGGATCGGTAGCTCGCAGGAAGGAAACCATCGGAGATATAGATTTTTTGGTTATTTCTAAAAATCAAAAATCTGTTATGGATTATTTTACTAATATGTCCGAAGTCGTTGCGACTTTATCTTATGGCAACACTAGGTCTTCTGTGCGTCTAAAAAACGGACTTGATGCAGATATTAGAGTGATAGCATCAGAATCATATGGCGCCGCGCTGATATATTTTATTGGTTCCAAGGAACACAATATTGCTTTGCGAGAGATTGCTATTAAAAAGGGCTGGAAACTTAATGAATATGGCTTATTTAAGGGAGTAAAAATGATTGCCGGAAAAACTGAAGATGAAATTTATAAAAAATTGGGATTAAAATATATTCAGCCAGAACTCAGAGAAATGCGTGGTGAAATTGAAGCTGCGCAAAAAAATGAATTGCCCAAACTCATTGGATATAATGATCTATTAGGAGATCTTCACGTTCACTCGCTTTGGTCTGATGGTTCCAATTCTATTGAAGAAATGGCACGGGCGGCCATAGATAGGGGGCTGAAATACATTGTTATTTCCGATCATTCTAAGCGTCTCGGCGTCGCGCACGGTTTGGATGAAGATAAATTAAAACAACAATGGAAAGAGATTGACGGCATAAATAAAAAGCTTGCGAAAGAAAAAATAGATTTTAAAATATTAAAAGGAACAGAATGTGATATTTTAAAAGACGGCTCAATGGATTTTTCCGATGAAATTCTTAAAAAATTTGACGTCGTAAATGCTTCTGTACATTCTATTTTTAATTTATCGGAAAAGGAACAGACCGAGAGAATTAAGAAAGCGATGATGAATAAGAACGTAGACATTATTTGTCATCCGACTGGAAGGAAGATAAATGAGCGCGAGCCCTACGCTGTAAATATTAATGAATTGATTAAAACGGCCAAAGAAACAGGAACAATTCTGGAAATAAATTCATTTCCTAATCGGCTGGATTTGAAAGATGAGTATATCAAAAAATGCGTTGAGGCGGGAATAAAAATGAGCATAGATACAGACGCGCATTTAACGACTCATCTGGATTATGCTGAATATGGTATTGCTCAGGCTCGCAGAGGATGGGCAGAAAAAGGGGATATAATTAATGCTTGGCCGATGGAAAAAATGCTTAAAATGTTAAAATAAGAGTAATATAATTCTATGCGCGAAATATCAGCCGGAATAGTTATTTATAAGAGGATAAAAGACCGTGACGGAAAGGTGGAAACAAAATATTTGTTGCTTTATCAGGGCAAGGGATATTGGAATTTTCCCAAAGGTAAGCTTGAGCATGCTGAGGGAAGTTTTGATGCAGCTATTCGTGAGACGGGAGAAGAGACTGGTATTTTTCCTAAAAATTTAAGAGTAGAGAGAAATTTTAAAGAATCAGATCATTATATTTATCAGCGTGCTGGTAATAAAATATTCAAAATCGTTATGTTTTATCTAGCCCAAACCAATCAGTCTGAAGTGAAACTTTCTTATGAGCACGAAGGCTACGGCTGGTTCGTTTT